>JAJZPP010000138.1 GCA_021811115.1 bacterium
TGTGATTTTTGACGCAGATACAATTTTTGAAAAATTGACCATACCCGGTAGGGTAGGCAATTTTTCAAAAATTTGTAGCTGCGTCAAAAAGCCAAATTTTGCCCAAAATGGAGTTTTGCAAGAGCCTCTGAAGTTTTCCCGCACTGTAGCCAATCGATCGGTTAAAGGTCGAGCATTTGAATGGAGGAAGAATGTTCGCATTGGTATGCTACCTATTCTATTCAAAATACAAGGTAGGAGGACGTATGGCCTTATCAATTCAAGACGTTTGGAAACGGCTCGAGCAAAACGCGCATGAGAGCGGGGATATTTCTGAAAAAGGCTCTGTGGACTCAGTAGCGTGGCTTGCCAGGTTGGTTGGGATTGAAAATGTCGACTCGCCGGCTTGGTCTGGGCAGCTCGTGGCTCTACTCAAGAAGGCCGGCTCATCGGAAGATCTGTCTGATCGCGTGGCGGCAGCCGGCATCGCTCGCTCCTTCCGCATTCTCGGAACATGGGGGTACCTTCTTGCCAAGACTCCTGAGCAGACCGCGATGTGTGAACAGGCTGTGAAGGCAAGCGGCATCTACTTGAGGAGTATTGGCGGGAATTTCATTGTCAGATGGGCAGATTGGCTTCGAGAAAAGATCGGCCTGTTCCTTTGCAGAAGGATGGTGCTCACTGGGGAGTGTGAAGAGGCATATAGGAGAAGGCAGTGGCTTTCTGCGCGGGAAGACGAAGGCTTTGATGCGGTCGTCTCCTTCGCCGAGACAGGAATGCGAGGAGAGCTTGGTCCCATAGACGAAAAAATACGCAGCAAGAAAATCACTCCTTGGGAAGCCACCTTGAAGTGGGTTGAGAGTTTTTTGCACGATGTCTTCCCCAGAGGGCTTTCTTCGCAGGATGAGGTGGCTCGGCAGCAGATGTTGTGGCGCCTTCTTTCCAGAGAAATCGACTCTGCATTAGGACGTGAGGCTGATTTAAGCGAACAAGAGATGAAACGGTTGAAGAGTTATGTGTGGCAGTACACATCGGTTCTCAAGGTTCTGGAGAGCCACCGGCAGCGCGGCCACTGGGTCCGCAAGGCCGAAGACCGCCCTCATACGCTGGTGAAACGGTGTATAGAGCGAGAGGCAAGCTACCAGTTTGCGATGAAAATCATGCAGCGAGCCCAAGAGGCAGGTCTCATCAGAGAATCGGACAACCCCTTGGTTATTCTCACAACAACAGCGTAGAGAGCTGCTTCAGTGGGACCAATTGCTCCAAAGCGGGGGTAGAGAGCGTCAGCCTTTCTAGCCCCCTGCGTAGCATATCGACTGGGTCTCTCTCTTTGGCTCTTGCGGCCAAAGAGCCAAGGATGAACCATTGATCAACAGCCCTCCCCCATTCCGAGGGGGTGAAGTAGGAGCGCATGATGGTTTCAAGCTCTGGGATGATTGAGTTCAGGTAAGGATAGCCAGATCGAGAGAGCGTTTCGATGAGAAAGGCAAAATCTTTTCTCCGTTCTGGCGAAAGAGCACTTCGAAGCTCTGGGAAGCTCAGCAAGACTATGAGTATTTTGAGGCTTTCATTCAGGTTACGAAGGCAGTCGGCGACGTATTGGAGTTCCACGTGACATGAAGCAAGAAGATACTCTCTTTCTTCCAAAATGTGAGCTCGAAGGGCGAGAGCTTCGATTCTCTGAAACTCTGGTTTTTTGTCGCCCTTTTCGCGTTCGCCACGTATGGCGGATCCATCCCCAATCTCTGACACCTCTTTCAGGGCTAGTCCCCACAGACGATCGATTTCGGCTGCCGATTGATCTTTGTATAGCCGACGCATCTCTTTGAGGGCTTTACCCGATGGGCCTGGGAGGATCAGGCTCCCATCCCCATCGTAGAGTGGCTGGCTGGAATTGATGCCATCAATGTACTCGTGAGCAAACCGAATTTCCCCATCAAGTAGCAACCATTTTTCCTCCAAAGGAAGCTCTGCAATGGGCTGGAGAAGCCTTTCTCTCTCGACCCCCGTTTTCTCCCAGGCTGCCCGTGTTGAGAGATGCCATCGTGTGCGGAGGTTATCTTCAATTTTCATCTCCACGCAGGTAGGGGCGATGGCTGAGGCCCCACCTTGATCGCGCCACACACTCTTCGACGTCGTACTAAAGGAGAATTTGTCCACAGCGTACCGAGGACACCGAGGCTCTTTACTCCAGCTGACGGCATGGCCACAGAATTGTCCTGCCTTTTCTCGCGAGAAATGGTGGACGAACTCACCGTATCCAGGGGGTTGTCTTGGAATATCCGGTCCCATGGGGCGTGGCAGAGCACAAGGGAGCCCTTTTTGGAACAGCTCACGAAGAGTGGTCACTGCCGTGGGGCGGTTGGAGAATGCTCTGGAGGCATATTCATCATATACGTGTACGATCGTTTGGAGCCAAAGAGAGAGTTCGGCGCGTTCCCGCATGGTCATGTGATGGAAGATTGGGGCCCCAGTTGGGACAGAGGTGTCGATACGGAGCGACCTTCGAGCTTTTATTGAGAGGCGCACATGGATAGGGACTTTGGATTGTCTCCATTCACCTGGTGCGCGCGGATCTTCCGTAGTGAGAGGAATCTCTTCGGCGGCAAGTGGCGTGAGCGATTTAGCAAACCATCGGCCTCGCCAGTCGAGCGCAATATCCTTCTGATCGGTGGTGTTCAATGTGATCTGGACACTGTTGATACATCCATTATCAAGCGTGCAGCCAGCATATTCAGATTGGGTTTGAAAAATTTTTTCGACAACTGCCATCACGGCTTTAGTTTACTGCATATAGGAGACCTGGTAGGTCTTTTCATCCCCAGGCGGGGGAGCCAAGCTCACAGTACAGTCGGAGGTCGGTCTGGTTGTTGCCATTGTAAGTACCTCACATGATGCTACAGTCTTTGGGGGTTATCTGTTTCCCATTAAACATCCAGTCGTCTAATGGGATGGGGTGTGGGTCGATAGTCTCAGGAGGAAATCCAGATTCATACAGTTGGATCAGTCCAATAAGCTCGGTAGGGATAAAGTGTTGCGTCATGACGGCCCACATTTGGGAGATCCTACCGGGTAATTGGGCATACTCTATGCGTAAAGAGCCCATGAGGTTCCCGAGTTTGCTTTTTAGTTTGCGCCTGTCTTTGGCTAAAAGATCGGGGCCCACGAAGGCAGAGAGGGTTTTAAGGGTCAGAAGAGAGGTATTGAGATTATTGTAACAACGTGTCAGATACTGGACCTCAAAGTAGCAATCCTGTAACGCCTTCCTCCTAAAGGAGGTTTCTTTAAAGGCCGCCTCTAACTCGAGGAGGAGCTGATTGGTCGGTTGCGGTTGGCATACGCCAACTGGCACGGATTTTAACTCTTCATTCGCTTTCACCACCAACGCGCAGGTCCACCCTGTTTTTTCTGCTTCCTGCACCTGTTGCGCATATTTTTCAACAAGGTTCTTTTCTAGATGAAAAGATAAACGGTTCATGCAGT
>JAJZPP010000139.1 GCA_021811115.1 bacterium
CGTTCACAGACCAATTGGTCGCAGCCGGCCAAATTGGCCGGATTATTTCTTTAAGCCCCCTTAGGGAAGTCACTGTTCCCAAGGTCCAGGGGTTGGGAAGTATGCTTCGAAGAAATCGTGGAGAGCCTTGTCTTTCTCTGGAGAGTCGTCGTCGGAAGCATCTTGAATGCAGAAAAATAGAGGACGCGCTTGAGAGAGGGTTGTGAGGACTGAGGCATCATTACCAGGGCCCCGTCCAACACTCACTGTGGTGCAGTTTGGTTTCTCTTCGATGGCCTGGTTCATGTAGAGCGCCGCATAGGGAATGAGAACATTGGTCATCGCAAAGTCGTCGATCGAGCGGAACCGATGGCTTGAAACATGGTCGAAAATGGTGGTGAACTTTTTTTTCAGCGATTCGACAAATGATTTTTTTAATGGATACGGGGTGTGGGAGTGCATATAGGTGGGGGCCTTCCCAAAGATGTGTTTGAGCAAGGCGCATGAATTCTTTGTAGCGGCAGTAAACCCCTCCTCACCGCAGGCTGGGAAGGAACGGGAGAAGGCCCGTTTAGAGGGAAAGAGTTTCATCTTTCGATCTGGAGTAAAAAAGGCGGTCTCAGCGACTGGTTGGCCCAAAAAGACATCATCATTGAAGTAGAGATACTCTTCAGCAAGGTTGGGGATGTGATGGAGATGACACTCGATGGCCATTGAATTGAAGGTTGGGAGGTCGTTGGGGTGCGTAAAGATGGCCTTGTGGTCGACGATACTGATTTTGGGATGGTCTTTGAGCCATTTTGGCCGCTGTCCAGCAGTGACGATGTAGATATGGGAGACCCATGGAGCAAATGCCTGAATGGATCGAAGCGAGTATTTGAGCTCTTCATGGTCTTTGAACCGTCGATGGGCGTGGACCGCTGGATTGATTGAGAGGTCTTTTTTGGCATATGTTTCTTTGGTTTTTTGCCACGCCGTATCGGAGCCATCGACCCATGTGTACACGACGTCGATCGGGTAAAGAGCTGCGGTGAAGAAGAGGAGAAAGGCAATAATAAATTGATACATAGAGCCCCCTGTTCAGTTACTGATTTTCAACGTAAAGGGGTATAGTACGCTACAACGGGTTTTTCACGTAACGGGTATGCAGACAAGTTAAGGCCCCTTAGTGAACATGTTTGCGGTAGGCGCGTAACCGTTCCACATGTTGGATTTTTTGGATGACCTTGACACCCAAGCGGATGTGGTCGGGCATACAATGGTTGAAGATGGATTCGCTACTCTCTTTGGTCTTCGACCCCATGGGTGTAAGGGGAATGTCGGAGATGAGCAGGAGGGCTCCCAGGGGTAACCGATGGTGGTAGCTTGCCGTAAAGAGGGTGGCGCATTCCATCTCGATGACCTGCGGACGCGTTATCAGCAATCGCGTCCGAAATTCCGGATTAAATTCCCACAACCGTTTGTTGGTCGTGTGTGTGATCCCAATGTGGTGGGGCTTCTTCTCCTGTTCCAGAATCTCGGTGACTTCTTTTTGGATAGTAAAGTTGGCCAGCGCAGGCACTTCTGGCGGGAAGTAGAAGTCGGAGGTGCCATCGCCGCGAATACTGGCAACAGGAACGAAGTATTCTCCAATCCTGTAATCGCCTCTCAAGCCACCGCACATGCCAAGCAGCAGCGATGCATAGATGGGGAGGAATGAACAGAGGTCCACCACAAGCGCGGCCGCTGGGGATCCGATTTTAAAATCTAACATTGACATCTGAATTTCAGGTGCATGGGCCACCTTGAACATGGCTCCTTCATAAACTTTTCCCTTAAACTCAGAGGCAAAGTAGTCGACGTATCGGGGGAAATTGGTGAGGAGTGTGTATGACTGAAATTCCTCAACAGGGGAGCCCGAATACCGCTCGAGCGTGTCCTTGGCGACTACTTTCTGATGCTCTAACTCTTCTGGCGTTACCTCAGTTGAAAACTGCTGGAACGTAGGACCCTCACCTTGCCACATAAGATTTTATCAACTTCGTAATACGGCTAATACATGTTCGCAATGTGGTTTCCCACAGGTGCAACCGATTGGGTCGCCTAAGAAAACTCGATACTCTTCCTTAGGATCCAATTTGTTTGTCACTCGGTATAACTTATCCGCGATTGGTTCCACAACCCACTCGGAAAACTCCAAATCCTTTTCCTCGACAGCCTCAGAAGGCTCATTTGTAATCAGATCAGGCTTGGGAGCCTCTTCGACACGAGCTCCACCGCGGAGTATCCGGTTGATTTGGCAGTACATGCAGTTGCAGTTGGGTTCTGCCTCAGGCATGGCTATCACGTCTTCTTGAGGAATGATATTGTGGAGGAGTTTTACTTTTTCCACCATTTCTGGGGGCAGAGGAGGCAGGTTGGCATTGCGTGGATCGTGTTCTAACGCCTTTCCGAGAGACGCGATGGTATTGGCCCCAAGCTTTGACATCATTGTCACCAGGTCCTTAAACCCTTTTCGCATCCCTTCGAGGAGCGCAGAAACATCCTCTTTTTGTTGGGTTGCCGCCTCGATGCTCTCAGCATGGTAGGAGAAGATTTGGTCGATGGTCTCCTTGGGTAAATTGGGGATGACGCAGTTGGCGCCATCCTTGAGCGTGACCAGGAGGAGGTCTTCGGAGACGCGCAGCGAGGAGACATTCTCCCATTGTGTGGAAAGATACGGTGGGACGGAAAAAATTTTAGGCGTAATTTTCATAATCAGATCACTCTATTCGTTTATTATGCTACGGTAAAGCTATTGAGGCTCTCTTGTCAATAGATAGAGGACCTGCTATATGCAAAGGACTTGCAGGATGAGGATTACTATGGTTCAACGTCGACAGACAAAAGGAAAAGAGCATCAAAAAGTCTTTGTTCTCGATACGAATGTGTTGGTTCATGATCCGGCCGCCTTTCTTAAATTCCCACGGCATCAGGTGATTATTCCACTGCCCGTCATTGAGGAACTAGATGGACTGAAGAAGATCGCAGGTGAAGTGGGTAAAAATGCTCGTGCCACCATTCGAGGCCTATGCGAAACAAAATTCATCGGGAAGGGAAACCTGTATCAGGGCGTTACCTTGGAAAATGGATCGCTCCTCCGTATCTCAACAGAGTACCAACACCGAACTGAGCTGTTGAGTACCGATTCCAATGACAACAAAATCATCCTCACAGCCCTGTATCTGACCGAAAAAGGGCAGAGAGTCGTCTTTGTCTCCAAGGATTTTGCGGTGCGGCTTAAAGCGGAAGCGTTAGGGCTTGAGGCGGGGGATTACGAGTACCTGAAGGTCTCCTACGAAAGCTTGACCGGAGGATGCCGTAATATCACTTTGGATAAGGTGGAGATCGATACCTTTTTCAAGGAGGGAAAGCTTCTGAGCGAGCCGTCGGCGGCTCAGCCCAATGAGTATGTGACGTTGACGGATGGCCAGCAATCTTCGAGTATGGCCCGATTTGAC
>JAJZPP010000140.1 GCA_021811115.1 bacterium
AGAAACTAACAATCGGTTTCAAAACCAGGCAACCATTTTGTCAGTAAGAGGCAACAAAAACCTGCTATCCTGTTGATACTCAACAAGTTAGGCAAAAAACAAAACTGGCCGACAAGCCCGATTTATGATCGATATATTCTACATCATTGATACTCAATGGAGTATAGAAAATTCACCCCTGGTCAAAAGTCCGTATCTCATTGAGTATCAATGACTTAGATTGTTGAACTTCCGACGATAAATTATAAGATTGAAACGTCGTCACAAAAGGTCAGTTCACTGAATGGTCCAGCCCTTCGCATCGAGCGAACCGCACCGATAGGAATGGGAGTTTGTACGCCGGGCCCGCTCATCGAAAGCGAGTCGAGATGGTACCTGGCTCCAATTTCTGTCGGAAGTATGGGCAGCGAGGGGATTTCAGTTCGTAGTTTTTTGAGGGATTCGATGCGGGTGTCTCCCTCTGAAAATCCCTGTTCCGAGATGAGGGCAAGGCGGGCAGAGCTTCCTTTCAGGATTTTTGCCACGCCTGCAAGGCCCAACGTGTTTTCAGATGGCTCAAGGGTCGAAATCTCTTCATAGGTGGACTCCCCCATGCCCAACAGAAGGAGAGAGCATGGAGAGAGAAACTCTGTTTGCAATGGCTCATAGGGGGCGTGAAAGAGGCATCCAACCTGCTCCTCGTCAGATCGCAGCCGAACCATCGTGTGGGCATGGGTTGCGCAAAAGTCGAGATGGAGCTGTGGCGTGAATTCCACAGTTTCAAAAGGGTTGTTTTCAGGAAATGGCTGGAGTCGATGGATGGAGTCTCTTTCTTCCCTGGAGGTGGGTCGTAGCACGGGGATGTACCGTTCAAAGCTTTCAGGATGGAGCCAGTAGGAGATGGTGTGGGGCGTAAGTTGCCACTCTTTCAGGAGACTATTCATTTCCCTATTGAAGTTCCAGAGGGGCTCTAGATCAATCGAGGAGCTCTTTTGGCTGTCTGTTACAATCACGTGATTAATATCCCACATATGGAGGCCAGCCTCGTGGAATCGGTTGAGGAACTCCTGTCCTGGGTTAATGACGATGCCAACACCGCCAAGACAGAGCCAGTAGCCACCACTACGCATGATTGTGGTGGCAGCCTCTGGTACCAGCACGTGAGGCAGATGGACCGCTGGCAACTCCTTGCGTTCGAGCCAATCTCCCCAGCCGTTGAGCGAGAGGAGTGTTGGTGTCGAGATGTTCTGTTTTTGCTGTTCCAGATAGGCTGACAGGGTGGCTGCGCGCATGGTGGAGAAAGCTCTCCGCTGCCTTGTGATGGCCTCAACGGGGGTGTTAATCGATACCTCTTGCATATACAATCCTTCGTTTGACCACAATCGAACCATTACAGCACAATGGGTTTTATTAAAGTATACTGAGACGGAAACAAAATGGAATCCTTTCTTCCCTACGCCCACCAATCTATCTCTGAAGCGGACATTTCTGCTGTGGCGCAGGCTCTTCAAGGCGAACGTATTACGCGAGGAGAGAACGTTGCGGCGTTGGAACAGGAGGTCGCCCAGTATGTTGGGAGTCGGTATGCCATAGCATTTTCTAGCGGTTCGGCAGCACTAGCCTGTGCCTTTCAGGCGGCTCGTGTGGGACCTTCTGATCGCATCGTCTCCTCTCCAAATACGTTTATTACCTCAGTGGCCCGTGGGGTTGAACTGGGGGCCAAACTGCACCTCGTCGATATCGACGCCTATGGCAATATGGATATCTCCTTACTCCCCGATATCGTGAATGTGCCGTACTCTCGGGGGAAGACCATCATTGTGCCGGTCCATTACGCGGGTGTCGCTCTTGATATGAAGGCGCTCGACGAGCTCATCAGAATCCCGGAGGTTATGATCATTGAGGATGCGGCTCACGCCCTTGGATCTTTCTACCCTGATGGCCAAAAGGTAGGTTCCTGTGCCTATAGCGATATGACGATCTTTAGTTTCCATCCTGCGAAGAATATTACCACCGCTGAAGGGGGGATGGTGACTACTAATGATAGGGAACTGGCTGAGCGGCTCAAGGTGGCCCGTGATAGTGGCATTCAGAGAACTTCTCCATGGTACTATGAGGTGGAGCAGATCAGCTGTAACTACCATATGAGCGAGCTTCACGCTGCTTTGGGTCGATCCCAACTCAAACGGATCGATCAGTTTCGTGCTGCTAAGGATCGTTTGATAACGGCCTACCGAAATCGTTTCGAGAGGGTTCCTGGCCTTCACCTGCCTCCCGATGGGGCGGATGCTCGTACGCACTACCATCTCTTCCAAGTGCACATTGAGTTTGAACCGTTACAGTTGACGAGAGATCTTGTTATGGAGTCATTGGCGGCTGCTGGGATTGGCACGCAGTACCACTACGTGCCTCTCTACAGGAACCCTTGCTTGCATTTGCCTTCCCAAGGGTATCCGACCATGGAATCGCACTTTGCCCGCTCTCTTTCCATTCCCTTTTTCTCATCCATGACAGAAAAAGACGTTGATAGAGTTAGCTCTGCCTTAAGACGCATTCTTTATAAGGTTTACGAGTAGCACAGGATCAAGGCTGCGGCATTGCCGGCGATGTAGGGATCGGCATCGTTTTGGAGCAGTTTTGCTAAACGCAGCCCTTCGTCGATACGACCTGACATGAAGAACGCCTTGGTCATGTTGAGCAGCGTTGGACCATGTTCCGCATCAAACTGGAGGGCCCTGTTGAGGTATTTGATCGCCTTCTCAGGCTGGTTTGTTTGCACGTACAGGGCGCCAAGCATTTGGACATCATAGGAATTATTTGGATCGAGCACGACGAGAGCTTCGAAAAAGGGAAGGGCGGTGTCGTACTTGCCTTGCCTAATGTAGGCGTAAGCAGTATTTCGTATTTCTGTTGTGTGGTCTTCTGTCCACCCTAAGGTTTTCAGCCAATCACGTTTACTCATCTGTTACCCTTGTAAGAATTGACCGATCCGCCCACCAATGTATCTCAGGAGGGTATTTATCTCTTTTATTTTCCGTATACAACCTCGGATGGCCGACTTTTCTTCTTCCTCATCTTCTGAGGAGCAAGCCACCTCATCGAGCTTCTTTTCCTCCTTTTCTTCCGCATCGCTTTCTCCAAAAATAGGAATGATGCGATGGAAGGCAAAAGAGGAGCGTCTCTGAGCTGGGTAATTGAGTGGGGGGAAGAAGTAGGCCCAAGGAGCAACAGTTGTCCCGACGCCAAGGAGAAGGTCAAGTTCGGAGAGTTTGGGATACAGGTCGACGATGAGGGCTTGGGCGGGGACAGTTGTCGCCTCTCGCAGGTGGTACTGCTCTTGGACCTGCTCCAAAAGCTGCATGCGTCGAGCATACTGAATATAAATACCAATATCGAGTCGGTCTATTGTAACAGCAGGCATACAGTTCTCCCCTCTGTCTTCACTTGTACCTTACTTTTGCTTTTT
>JAJZPP010000141.1 GCA_021811115.1 bacterium
TGTGGATTCTGGCCTGCCTGTATTGACGATCCACAGATCTCCTTGAGGCATGTGGAGCTTTTGGGGAGGCTGACCCTTTTGAAACTGCAGACAGCCTCCATGGAGCGATACAAAAGAGTCTACGCCGCTTGGACGGCCGTGGTGAAGCTGTTCCACTTCATTAATCATGCGTTCCACCCAATCTAAGCCTCGATCGATGCGAAAAAAGTGGAGGAGCGCTTTGACGAAGCTCACGATCGTGGCGGCCGACGAGCCCATGCCACATCCGATCGGGATGGTAGAGCTGAGGCGGACGTTGATGCCTTCTGTGAGCTCAATTTCGCAGGCATCAAGCAGGGAGACGAGCGCAAAATGGAAGCAGTCGGCAGGGGTGCGGACCACTTCGCGAATCGAAAGCGTTCCGTTCATGAATCGCCGGTACGCAAGAAGCAGCCGTTCTCGAATCGTTTTCAGCGTAGAGAGCGTCACGCGAAACGTCTTTCTCAGATCGCATAAGTCAAGGAAAACATCCAATCGACGATCAGAATAAATCTCGGTAGTGGCATAGCGATCAACGGCAAGAGCGAGAGCTGGGTGACCGTAGACGGCGGCATGCTCCCCGGAAAGTAAAACTTTTGCTGGCGCTCTTGCTGTGAGGAATGGTTGGGTGGTCATCCGATTATTTCTTTTGTTAGCTCTTTTTAGTATATATCAAAATCATAAATTTGGTACTGAAAATATCGAAAGGAGTACATTTATTGCGGTAAAAACGTGAGGTGTGTATGGAACACGCGATGAGAACAGAGACTCTGTCGGCCTTTAAGCAAAACTGGACCTTCGTTGAGACGAATTTGTGGGGCCCATGCAGTCGAGAGTGGTGGGTTGCTCCCTATACAGAAGCTTCCAGAGCTCTTTCAGGGCTCGTTTGTACTGTTGCTTTTTCGGTTTTGGGCATTATTGCCTCTCTTTGCATGCTCCCCGTTTTTCCAAGATTTATTCGTGAAAGGTCGGTTCGCATTGTACACGATTGCTTCCATCTTGTGCCTTACGTGGCCTTTCGCATTTTAGCTGGGGCATGTGGAGCGATCCCCATTGTCGGATGGTTGATAATGAGAAACTTTGGCAGGGTGCCAGAAGTTCCGGTACCAAGAGCGGTTCCTACCTCCGTTGCTGTGGAGGTGCAGGCACGTGTTCAGACAGCGGACGCTGAAATGCAGACAGATGGGGTTGTTGCTGGTACTGCGGTTCCACAACCCGCGCCTTCACCGCCACCAGTATTAGCAAGTGTCTCCTCTACTGAGGAGGAGAGTGAGTCCACAAAAACCATTCAAACAACTACACTCTCTAACTCTCCAGAGGTGCCTAAAGCCATTCCTCCCGTTGTTTCACCAGGGAACGATTTGGCCTCTTCGTCTGGAGGTTCTGATACTGAAGTAGAAAGTACGAGCCCCCGTAGAGGCAGACACCATAGGAGGAATGAAGTTGTCTCTACCTATAATCTGAGGCATCCTCCACAGGGAATTACCCGGAGCTGTTCGTTCTGTAAGGGACACTTGTTTTAGTAGAAGAGGATTGTGTATAATACATAGCACCAAGTTTTTCCTACGGTGCTGTTTATGATAGATATTCGTCTCATCAGAAAGGATCCCGAATTCATTCTTCGTCGTCTACGGACAAAAGTGCCAGAAGCTGATATTTCAAAGCTTCTCACGCTTGATGAGACGGTGCGATCCAAAAAGACAGAAGTTGAGACACTCAAATCCAAGCGCAATGAAGCCTCCGATGAGATCGGACGGCTCAAACGTTCTGGGCAAGATTCCAGCCACCTCCTCCAAGAGATGTCGACGATTGCATCCCACATTCACCAATTGGATAGTGAAGTGGCAGAGCTCGAGGCTCAGATTACTGACGAGTTGGCACGGCTCCCCAACCTTCCTATGGAAGATATCCCTGTCTCACCAGACCCAAAAGATAATGTTGTGGTCCGTTCGTGGAAGGAGAAGCCCAGCTTCCCATTCCAACCCAAGAATCATGTGGAATTGAACGAGCGACTCAAGTGTTTTGATTTCGAGCGGGCCGCCAAAATTTCTGGGTCAGGCTGGCCCTCCTACAAAGGCTTGGGAGCCCGATTAGAATGGGCTATCCTCAACTACATGATCGATTCCCACGTGAAGCGCGGCTTTACCCAATGGATGCCCCCTATTGTTGTGAAAAAAGAGGCGCTCTTTGCTGCCGGCCAGCTCCCCAAATTTGCCAACCAGCAGTACGGCGTGACAGATGGGGAAAATGAGCTGTTTTTGATTCCAACGGCAGAAGTTTCTCTGAACGCTCTGTTCATGGATGAAATTCTCCCAGAGGAGTCCTTGCCACTTAAATTCTTTGCCTACACTCCCTGTTTCCGAAGAGAGGCTGGCGCCGCCGGCTCCCAAGAGCGCGGGTTGATCAGGACCCATCAATTCAACAAAGTTGAGATGTTCGCCTTCACAACGCCGGAACAAAGCCCCCATGTGTTTGAGGAGTTTGTTCGGGCTGCAGAAGAGCTTGTGCGCGGCTTAGGACTCCACTATCGGTCCATGCTTCTCACCACGGGCGATATGTCCTTTGCTTCGGCGAAGACAATCGATATTGAGGTGTGGTTACCAGGGCAGAATCGGTACTACGAAGTCTCCTCTGTTTCCAACTGTACCGATTACCAAGCGCGCCGGTCCAACGCACGATACAAAAAGGGGCGTGAGAAGCCGCAGCTTGTTCACACGTTGAATGGGTCAGGACTTGCCACTTCCCGTCTGATGGTGGCGCTGCTTGAAAACAATCAGCAGGCGGATGGCTCCGTCCTCATTCCAGAGGTCTTACGTCCCTACCTGGGTGGTCTTGACAGATTGACTCCCCAAGAGACGATGCTGTGACCGTTCTTGAGATAGAATCTTTCCTTTATGAAGCCAAGGGGCCCATTATTGATGTGCGGTCCCCTTGCGAGTTTTCTCACGCACATATTCCAGGCTCTCTCTTCCTTCCGCTCTTTACCGATGAAGAGCGGGCCCATGTAGGAACCGTCTACAAACAGAGTGGACACGACGCGGCTGTTCTCATCGGGCTCAAAGCGGTTGGTCCCAAACTGGCCACCCTTGCCAAAGAGATCCGCAAAGGACTAGGAGATGCCTCTTGTTGCCGTGTTACCTGCTTTCGTGGGGGAATGAGGAGCCGATCGATCGCCTGGTTGTGTGACTTTTTAGGGTTCCAGACAGTCCGTCTCGATGGTGGCTATAAAGCATATCGGCAGCACGTTTTGAGCTCCTTTTCTCGCCAATATTCCTTTATTATCCTTGGTGGGCCAACGGGGAGTGGGAAGACCAACCTCCTCCACGAGCTTGCCACAAATGGGGTGCAGACAGTTGACCTTGAAGGGCTTGCTAATCACAGAGGCAGTGCCTTTGGGCTGCTTCCCGGGGTTGTTCAACCC
>JAJZPP010000142.1 GCA_021811115.1 bacterium
GCAACGTGTAACTGTCACTACTTAAAACGGGATGACTGGCGCGCCCACGAAGTACTTCTAAACATCCAATCGGGCGAACCGTGCCTCTTGAGAGAAAAAGATCCACACTCAGACCAATCCTATGTGAATCCCAACCCCAAACGGGTGACTTTCCCCTCTCACGAATTTGATATGAAGAGCTGCGAAGAGATGGCACAACGCTTCTCTGACTTCCCCGAAGCTCTGAGTACCTCCATCGCCATTGCTGAAAAGTGCCACGTCGAGCTGGATTTTAAAACGAAGCACTACCCTGTGTACAATGTGCCCCCGTCTGCCTCGAACGCCTCAGAATTTTTAAAAGACTTATGTCTCAAAGGGCTTCCTCACCGATACACTGAAAAAGAGCTCCACAAGGTTGCTGAACAGTACCCTGGCCAAAATCCCATGGATGTGGTCGACAAGAGATTGGCGTTTGAGCTTGAGATCATCATTTCAAAGGGCCTTTCTGACTACTTCCTGTTGGTATGGGATTTTATTCACTGGGCCAAACAACAAAAAATTCCTGTCGGACCAGGCAGAGGCTCTGTCGTCGGATCCATTGTGGCGTACCTCATCGGCATCACCGAGTTGGAGCCTCTCCGATTTAACCTCCTCTTTGAACGGTTCATCAACCCGGGCCGGATGTCGTATCCTGATATCGACGTCGACCTGTGTATGGACAAACGGCCAGAAGTCATTGCCTACACAATGCAAAAGTATGGCAAAGAGAATGTCGCCCAAATCATCACCTTTGGCACGATGAAAGCCAAAATGTCCGTACGCGATGTCGGAAGGGCGCTCAACGTCCCTCTCTCAAAAGTCAATCAGCTCGCAAAGCTAATTCCAGACGACTTGAACATCACGATCGATGAGGCGCTTAAAAAAGACCACGACTTAAAAGCCTTCACAGAAGGAGATGAAGAGGCATCCAGCATTATCAGCGTTGCTAAAATCCTCCAGGGCTCCATTCGCAGCACCGGCATCCATGCGGCAGGCCTCATCATCTGTGGAGAGCCTGTCATCAACCACATCCCCATCTGCCTCTCCAAAGATTCTGATATTTTTGCCACCCAGTACTCCATGAAACCAGTTGAGCTCGTCGGGATGCTCAAGATCGATTTCCTTGGATTAAAGACGCTGACACTCCTCCAGCTGTGTACCGACTTCATTAAAACTTCGCACCAGATCGACATCAACTGGTGCACCCTTCCCCTCGAAGATGCAGAGACCTTCCAACTCCTCAATCAAGGAAGAACACTTGGCGTGTTCCAGATCGAAGACGGAGGGATGCAAGATCTGGCTCGACAGCTACACCTGGACCGATTTGAGGAGATTATTGCTCTACTCTCCCTCTACCGCCCAGGCCCGATGGGGATGATTCCCAACTTTATTGCTCGAAAATGGGGTAGAGAACCGATTGAGTATGACCATCCACTCATGGAGCCCATCCTCAAAGAGACGTACGGGATCATGGTCTACCAAGAGCAGATCATGCAAATCGCCAGTCGGCTCGCCAACTACACACTCGGCGAAGGTGATGTGCTGAGACGGGCGATGGGAAAAAAAGATGCCAAGGAGATGGCGAAGCAACGGGAAAAATTTGTCGCAGGGGCTGTTCAAAACGGTATCGGAGAGGCTATAGCTTCGCTCATCTTCGATAAGATGGAAAAGTTTGCTGAGTACGGCTTCAACAAATCCCACTCTGCCGCCTACGGCTACCTCACCTATGCGACAGCCTATTTTCAGGCCCATTACCCCAGCCAATGGCTTGCCGCCTTGATGACGGGCGATCAGGATGATATCGAGCAAGTGGCAAAATTCATGAATGAAGCGCGACAGATGCGCATCGCTTCCTTACCCCCCGATATCAATGAATCTGGAGAACACTTCCAAGCGACCCCCCAAGGAATTCGTTTTGCCCTCTCAGCTATCAAGGGGGTCGGCTCTCAAGTGGTGGCAGCCATAGTAGAAGAAAGAAAGAGAGGCCCTTTTTCAGGCCTGTACGATTTTGTCAGGCGCATTGACATGAAAAAGGCTGGCAAGAAGGCGATCGAGCTGCTCATCGATGGAGGCTGCTTCGATCAATTTCATTGGACCCGTGACGAGAGCCTTTCCACCCTCGACATCATGTACGACCAGGTACACTCCAGGAAAAAAGAAGAGGAACAGGGTATTGTCGATCTGTTTGATGCGGATCCAAAACAGGTTCCCAAAGCGTTCCGAACACCAAAACGGCCAGCCCATTCTCGCACCAAAGAAGAACTTCTCTTTCGGGAGAAACAGCTCCTCGGCATCTTTGTGAGCGGCCATCCACTAAAGATGTATGAGCAGGCCCTCTCCACGCTCGCCTGCCTCTCTATCCCAGAGGCGTCAGCACTCGCTGACAACACGCCATTCCGCATGGCATTTGTCGTCGAGTCGGTCGACATCAAGGTCTCATCCAAGAATCAGCGAAAGTTTGCTATCTTGCGTATCTCAGACGCCTCGTTAGAGAGTATGGAGCTTCCCATCTGGTCGGATCTGTATGAGGCCAACCAGGAACTGCTCCAAGAGAACATGCTGCTGTGGGGTGTCTTTGCTAAAGAACGGCGAGATAATGAGAGCACCATCTCATGTCGCTGGTTCGCTGAGGTAAAATCAATCAATCAAGCGCAAATTGAAGAAAGTTATGCGGCGTACGAGAAAACAAAAGCTTCGCTCGCAATCTCCCGCCACGCCACTGCCAAGAAGCCAAAACAGGAGAAGCCAGTGAAGGAAAAGACAGCACCAACGGTGATTCGGATGGATCTACCCGCGTTCCGTGCCTCTCACGCAGTGACCCTCTCGACCCTTCTCCCCAAAGAGCCTGGCCAAGACCTTGTCCACCTCTGCTTTATGAGGGGAGATACAGAGGTGGCGACGCTCAAGCTGCCGCCACTCTCTCTGTCAAAGACGGCTCTCTCCTCGATAGAAGAGCTCTCCTGCTGGCTTACGACTGAATCTCATTAAACAGCACAGCAGCAGCAACCGTGGTCACCCCTGTGTAGAGGCAAGACCATGCGTGACACGCACGGCGCCTCTCTGCTGCGAAAGACTCCTCTGCTTTTCCAGCGAAAAGAGACCTCACGCCCTCCACTATACAGCCGGCACCTGTCATCATCGCCGTGAAGGTAAGGCTCGTCTTCATATACGAGGCATTTTGAATTACCGGCTGCGGAACGGGGCAAAAATTACTTCCATTTCCGAGCGGGATTCCAGTTACATTATTCCACATACGACCTCCATGAGTATATGCAGGCAAAAATGCCACTTCAAGATGAAGGGTTGATTAAGTAATCGAAATAAAGTAGCATTTTTTCGTTGGATCAGAAGTGGGGTGTGACAAAT
>JAJZPP010000143.1 GCA_021811115.1 bacterium
TTCTTATGGAGAAGCGTATTGTTGAGCAGCTGCGCGAGGACAGCCAGGAGGGCAGAATCTGGATGGGTATAGGGAACTGTAGGGAGAATGGCTGAGGAGAAACTCACCGTTGAAGGGATTTGGTATGCAATATTTTCCGCTGGAAATGGTGCCAGATCGATGTTCCAGGGGTGGGCTGGAGTGATGGGCACGTCGAGCAGCCCCCAGAACCTGTTCTCCGCAGCTTCAATCGTGTTCTTGCTATCGCCACAGACGATGAGGTGAAAGTTTTGGGTTAAGAGGAGTTTTTCCTTCCACGCCTCAAGCTTGCGTAAGAAGGACTTTTCCTGTTCTGGATAGTGTAAGACAATCTGCCGAATGTGCTGGAGGTAGGAAAGGCCGTACCACTCCTCTGAGATGGCAAGCGGCGTTGAGATGGCAGCACCGGCTCGGCTCATGGCGTACTCAAGAGACCTGCTGGTGATGGAGTTTTCAAGGTCAGTGTGGTGCTTTTCTAAGATCTCCTGGATGCGTTTTCGCTCATCAAATCGGGCGGAGAGCAGAAAATCCATCATGAGTGTGGCGAGTCGCTCCGCATGGCGACCAAGTGCCTTTCCAAACAGGTGCCAGGTGGGACAGATGGTTGTTGGGTTTGCCGCCTGGATATTCAAACTTAACGAGGCCCCTATACCGCCTGTGTACGCCTGCATGGAGAGCAGCGTCTCTTCGTACGATCGGGTACCACAACCCAGCTGAGGAAGCAGTACCAGGAACAATCGGACCATCCACAGATCCTCTTTCTTCAGGGCTGGCAGAGAGGAGGCGGTGGTGAGGTACACAATGTCATTACAGAACGTCTCGTGGGTGTACAGGTCGACGGTGCCCAGCTGTTCGTGGGTGAGATGGAAATCGACGCTTTCCTTGGGAACATCCCGGACTTGGAGAAAGGGAAGACAGGACAGATCTTGCGTCTCTTCTTGGAACCGGTGCAGTTCTTGCGATTGGGTGACGATGGTGGCTTGAGCTTCTGTTGACAGGCCTTGTTTGATGGTTGTCAGTTTTTCTTGCTCTTCTCGTTGTTCGGTCTCTTGTAAGGAGGGCTGGGGGCTCATCAGAATGCGGACAAAATGGCGATTGTCAAGAAAATATTTTCTAATAAGAGAGGAAAAGTAGGACGGGTTATGAGAGAGCTGCTGGCGCAGTTCGTCGAAGAGCGAATGGATCTCAAGTCCTTTTATGGGGTCTAAGCCATGGTGGGCCAAAAGAGCTGCCCGCATGTAGAGGGAGAGGCCAAATGGCGTTCCACTGCCGGTAATTTCGGATTTGGCAAATTCGACCTGGTGGATAGCATGTTCGATGGTATCGTGAGGAATGCCCTCAATGGCAATTTCGGAAAGAGTTGAGAAGAGCAGTTCGGAGAGAGACTCACAATCTGCCTCTTCACAGCCTGTGAGCGTAATAACGAAGGGAGCCTCTTTGATTTCGGTATCGACGGAGCTCATGACCTGTTTGCACTTCCCGGATTGGAGGAGCCGTTGCTTGAGGGGGGAGGCGTCAGTATCGAGGAGCATGATATCGAGGATGAGGAGGGCGAGGCATTCGAGTTGGTTAGAAATCTGCGTTGTGAGCCAGCCAAAGGAGAGATAGCTCTTTGCTATGGTGTCCTCTTTTGCGATCGGATAGTAGATTTTCTTCGTGACAGGTGTGTGTAAGCGGGGTTGCAGTGGGATCGGCTGGAGCTGAGGAAGGGCAGAAACACCTTTGAGGGCATGTGAGGCAATGAAATCGAGGTGGTTGGCGAGTGGCAGATTCCCATAGAAGAAGAAGAGGCATCGGCTTGGATGGTAGAACGTCGCATGGAACTGGCGGAGCTCTTCAAGCGTCAGCGTCGGGATCTCCTCAGGAGATCCTCCCGACTCAAATCCATATGGGACATCAGGGAAGATCAGCCGGCTCATCTCTTGCATGAGGCGGCGTGTTGGTTTGGCGAGAGACCCTTTCATCTCGTTGAACACAACGCCGTTGATGGTGAGAGGAGAGGAGGGGTTTTCAGACTCTTCAAACTCGTACCGATGGGCCTCTTGGAGGAAGCTCATCTCAGTGAGATTGGGGTGGAAGACAGCGTCGAGATACACCTCGAGGAGGTTATAAAAATCTTTTTCAATCTGCGAGGCGGCCGGGTAGCAGGTAAAATCGGTGCCTGTGAGCGCGTTCATGAAGGTATTCATGCTTCGACGAGTCATTGAAAAGAAGGGGTCGTTGACAGGGAACTTTTTGGAGCCGCACAGCACAATGTGCTCTAAGGCGTGGGCGATCCCGTTGGATGAGTGGGGAACCGTTTGGAAAGAGAGGCAGAAGAGGTTTTCATCATCGTCGGCGGCGACGTGGATGACTCGTGCGTTTGAGGGCACATGGTGGAGCTCATAGAGCCGGCAGCGGAGTTCAGGCACCTCACGAACTTTATCGACCGTAAAGCCGTGGTAGGAAAAGTTGGGAACAAAAGCTTCGTTATGTGGTGCGGGCATGGGACTCCAATTGGGTTGGGAACATAGAGAAAGTATGCCTGGAAGTGTCGATCTTGAGAAGCGGAACTCAACGCAACTTAAGGTATAGTAGCTGTGAAAACCATATTTACTGAATAGACCACTCTCATTGGACTTTGAGGAGGTCTTTGGCTCAAACAAGGGGGGTCAATGGTTTTCAACAGGTGCGAAAATGCGGTTCTATAGCTAATGAGGGACTTGTAACATTGCAGGAGTGAATCTAGATTGAGCTGGTAGAGTTGCGGGTCTTCAATTTGATCATAGCTTTTTGCGTACTCTCGCTTCTCCTTGCTAATGAGTATGATCTTTTTCAAGAAAAGCTCGCCGATTTGTACAATGCAGTCACGGCTACCAGGCAGCCTGTAACGCTCCGGTATCCGAAAGGAATACGTTGGAAAATAGGGGCAAAAAGGGGGAACAACGGTGCGGAACTGGCGTCCTTCTCTTTGTGTTTTAAGCTCCCAAAGTGATTTAAAATGGTCCTTTTGCTGTTCGTATAGCACACACGTGACCACACAAAGTGGGTTGAGCGGAGAGCCTTGATTTCCTCTCAGAAATGCTGACATGGATATGAGTTGGCTTTCTGTTTCAAGGATCTCTGTTTGAAGTAAGGTTGGATTTATAGACATAAGGCCTGCTTATTTGTTTTTATCAAAATTATCTATCTTTATTAATTCTACGCATTGTAACCATTTTATCACGAGGATTTTGCTTGTTGTAAAGACGATTTTGCGAATCACGCAGCAAAACTCATTGGCCAAGCAAATAGTGGGGTGTGACAAAGATATCCGAACTCGTCCAAAAATGTTCCCCTC
>JAJZPP010000144.1 GCA_021811115.1 bacterium
AAATGAAGAGCGATTTTTCCACTTGAGAAAGGAAAAATCCTTTCGATCACAACTTAAGATATTTCCGTGATTGAGGTGCTCTGCAAGGAGTACTAAAGAGATGTCAGCAAGATCGATTTCATGGTCTGTATATTTTTCCAAAAGTTCTAATAGCCGTGGCACATGGCTTGTCTGGATTGAAAAAATTTCAAAAAGACCTTTCCTCTGATCGTGCAATAATTTGATCAGACAGTGGCGAGGGAGCATGTAACTTAATTCCGCAAGAACAGGCCACGTGGTAAACCATTCCTTATGGGAATGTTTTTGAGCCACCTCTTTGGCTTTGGCATGAAACTGATCTCGTGGTTGCGCAAGCGCTAAAAAGAAACCGGTATCAACGATAACGGAATTCTTCATGTTATGTTTCATGTTTTTTCTTCAATACCGCTCTGATTTTTTGCTTGTAATTGGCTGAGGAGAGAGGCTCCGTACAACTGCCCACAAATTGAGAAGTCGCCAATATCTCTCGTTTATCCATGGAAACTCTTTCTTCTTCCAAGACTGCTGCCACAGCAAGGGCTTTTCGAGCGCTTTCTGAACGACCAAGTCCCCATATACCTTGAAGAAAGGAGATGTTTTGCTCATCCTCCTGGGTGATTCTTATACTTAGATGACTCATATCTTACCTCTCATATGTAACACACATTGTAATACATAAATGAGTTTTACGCAAGGTCATAGGGACGGGCTATCTAAAGATTCATCGCAAAGCTCGCAAAGGAAAAACCCATGAAATATTTTGATTCATAGGAAGAATTGGGGGGGGGCCTCTCGAGAGCTCCTCTCTCTGAACGATGTTGTGCCCATTCATTACAGGATGTTGTTGAAGCTATGGGAGGCATCGGATGGCTAGCAAATCGTACAAAGCTAAATAGAGAAAACTTATATCGTGTTTTCTCGCAAAAAGGTAATCCTCGTTTCTTTACATTGGTGAGCATCTTGAACGCTATCGAAATAGATCTCTCTTTAAAGACAAAAATCACAGAGAAGAAAATGATGACACGACGTCGTGGAAAAAGAGAATCTAGAATTACCAAAAACAGACGGAAAAGCGCCCTGCTTACATCTTCCGCGGGACCTTAATTCCTAACAGTTCCAGCCCTTTCCTCAAGACCAATCCTGTGATGTGGACAAGCGCGAGACGATGTTCTTGCCTCGGATCCCCCTCGACACGACAGTCGCGGAAAAAGCCGTTGAACGTCTCAGAGAGGGCGTAGAGGTAATCGGTGAGGCGATTTGGCAGGAGAGAATCGGCAACCTCCTCAAGTACCTCCTGAAATTGACAGAGCATCGTTGCCAAGAGCACTTCTGAAGGATGCTCCAGCTGCAGAGTTTCTAGTTTAGACCGCTGACGGCCAATCTTACGCTGGATACTCACCGTACGAACGTACGAATACATAATGAAGGCGGCCGTATTCCCCTCAAATCGAAGCATCCGTTCATAGCTGAAGACGTAATCGCTCATTCGATGGGAGGACAGATCCGCATATTTAACAGCCCCCACACCAAGAATGAGAGCCGTTTCTTTATATTCATCTTCGGTCCACTCGGGATTGCGCTCCCGCAGCAATGTGTCAGCCTGAGTAATGGCCGTGCGAAGCAGATCGATGAGTTTTTCTGTCTCGCCCGACCGTGTTCGAAACTTCTTCCCGTCAGCCCCCAAAACAAGTCCAAAAGGCACATGATCGACGCGAACTTTTTCTGGATCCAAAATGCCCGCCTTTTTGGCAGCAGCAAAGATCATCTGAAAATGGGTCGCCTGCCCGCTATCGGTGACGTAAATAATCCTGTCCGCCCTCTCCTCACGGATACGCTGGGCAATGGCCGCCATATCGGTCGTGTCGTAGTTGTAGCCACCGTCCGATTTCTGCAACATCAACGGCAGCTGATTACCCTCTCGATTGATAAACCCTTCGAGGAAGACACACTTAGCTCCATCTGAAATCGTAACGAGCCCCTTACAGTTGAGCTCCTCAACTATCCCTGGAAGGATACTGTTATAGAATGATTCGCCGCGCACCTCTATAACTACATCGAGGAGGTCATAAATCTCTTGGTATGCCCTCTCAGATATATCACAGATAGCTTTCCAAATGGCGAGCGATTCTTTATCTCCACCTTGCAGTTTGACAACCTCTAATTGGGCACGCTTCCGAAACGCCTCATCCGCATCAAAGAGTGCTTTACTTTCTCGATAAAGACGCATGAGATCAGCTAGCGTATAACGAGAAACCACCTCAAAAGAGTATCCTGGAAGCGATTTGATGTGGGCGATAAGCATCCCAAAAGCGGTCCCCCAATCGCCAACATGGTTGAGGCGCACCACCTGGTAGCCAAGTGCTTCAAAAATACGTGAGAGGCAATCTCCGATGATCGTAGACCTGAGATGGCCGACGTGCATTTCCTTGGCAATATTGGGGGA
This sequence comes from bacterium, assembly GCA_021811115.1. Classification (GTDB taxonomy): domain Bacteria; phylum Chlamydiota; class Chlamydiia; order Chlamydiales; family FEN-1388; genus JAJZPP01. The sequence goes on from JAJZPP010000144.1 coordinate 2,462, forward strand.
GGAGAAATCGACAATCACCTTCTGTTTGACAGGCTCTTTTCGAACAACCTCTTCGGTTACCAACTCAGTCTGCAGCCATTCCGCAATATATTCTGGACGAACCCACATGTTGATGAATCCGGGCCCAGCTACTTCGATACGGGCGAGCATTTTTGTAGCGGCGGGATTCTCTTGCATAGCACGTACGATGGCATTAGCTATATCACGAGGGGCCATTTTGAGCGCTTTGACAAGCTTCATGGCACTATTACACTGGTAATCGCCAAATGATGGATCTTTTGCTTTGACCACTTCGACTTCCTGGAGAGAAAGCTCTGGGAAACTGGTCTTGACAGCGCCGGCAACAGCAGCGCTCACCTGCTTAATAAGAGAGACTTCATTCATACAACACCCAAAAACGTGAGCACCTATTTTGAAGTCATCATGGCAAAAAGACTACTGAAATTCTCAAAAACTCAAAACAATTTTATGATTTTTCGAAATGTAGTGGCGAATTCATCATGTCCACTCACAGAGTAGATGATGAGCCTCTACAAAGTATTTTTCCCTAACACAAATCTCTCTACTCGCCAATGGCAGTACGGCTCGCCATGACCTTTGGCATAGTACCCCTGATGATACGTTTCAGCGGGGTAAAACGGAGCAGCAGCCCTTACCGCTGTGACTACAGGATATCCCATTTTCTTCAGCTGCGCCAAAAGCCTCTCCGCCGTCTCTTGCTGCTCGTACGTAAGGTAGTAGATGACAGATCGGTACTGTTGACCAATATCAGGTCCTTGCCCATCCTGTTGCGTCGGATCGTGGATCTCTAAAAACCACTTCGTTACTCTCTCGTAGGAGGTGATCTTAGGATCGAAGAGCACTTCAACCGCCTCC
>JAJZPP010000145.1 GCA_021811115.1 bacterium
TGCTGCTTTTCCGATTGAAATTTTCATAGGACTAAAATGTAGACAAAATGTCCCATTTTGTCAATATAAGTTCAGATTTTATCGAGCTGTGTCAAACCCCTTCAACGAAGTGATCGATAAGATTTTTGTCGTCGAAGGCGATCGCGTCGAACAAGGAGACCCTCTCTTTCAACTGGATCTGAGGAACTTTACCGCTCAAAAAGAGGTTGCTGAAAGCTCCCTTCAGGCCGCTATCACAACGCTGGAGGATAAGGCCACCCAGTTTGAGTTTTACAAACGGCTCCAGGATAAGCAGGCGGTCAGCCAGCAGATTTTTGCCCAATTTGAGTACGCCTTCCTCCAAGCCCAGGAGGATGTCAAAGTGGCTGAAAGTCAGCTCGCCCTCGCCCAAACCAATATCGAGCGGTCGATTATTCGGGCTCCCGTCGCCGGAACAGTCTTACAAGCCAACATCCACATCGGAGAGATCGCGCCGGTCACTCCATTCATCAACGCACAAGCCTCCTGGCAAACCGCGGCGCAAGGTTCCCTCATGTTACTGGGAACCGTCACGCCGCTCCAAGTCCGCATCGACATTGATGAGGATGATGCGTGGCGATTTTGATTACCGAATTGCGCTCGAGCAAGTGGCCCAGGCCCGGTCTGAGTACTGGGTTCAGTTTGCTCAAATACTCCCAGAGCTTGATTTTGATGCCCAGGCCAGTCGGTTCCGGACCAGCCAATCCTTCATCAGCCAGAACCCTCCCACGACGACGACAACGACGTCCACTTCCACGGTAGCCCCAGCAACCCTCACTTCTCCCGCCAGTGTCTCAACAGATACGACGACGAGCACGACAACAGCTGCCAGAATCTCTCCAGTCCAAAACTTTTTCCAGCTGGGGTTTGACGTTATTTGGGAGATCGATCTGTTCGGCAAGCTCCGCCGGACTGCTGACGCCTCCTACGATACGTATGAGGCTGTTCAAGCCAATTCCCATGCTGTGAAAATCACCATGCTCAGCGAGGTGGCCAGGACGTATGCGACCATCTGTGCCTTCCAAGAGAAGGTGGCTCTCCAAACGAGCCTTGTCACCAGTGATGAAAAAATTCTTGCCCTCGTTTCTGACCGATTCGGCTCTGGGCTGAGTTCTGAGCAGGATGTCCTCGCAGCCCAAACGGTTCTTGCAACCGATACAGCCGCTCTCAAAACACTCCAAACAGGCCTGAAAGAATCCATCTATTCCCTTGCTGTTCTCCGTTATCTCCGCGTTAGAGGAGGTAGAATCGGCGCTCACCGCCTACTTTGATGAAGAGGAACGGGAAGCCAACTTAGCTGATAGCGAGGCGGCCAATAGGCGAAACCTCGACCTTGTCTCCTCCCTCTTTGAAGCGGGGCTTGCCGACGCCACTCAGCTCTCCGAGGCCAAAAACAGTTGGTTAGCTGCCGCCAGCACGCACACAGATAGCCTCCAAACCCTCACCAGCGATCTGATCGCTGTGTACAAGAGCTTGCGAGTGGGGTGTCGATTCTTGTGATCAGTACGTTTACCTCTTTTCTCTGTGTCAGGAGGGTAGCTCATGTCGATCCAGCCATCGTCTTCAAAAGCTGAAGAAGTGATTCGGTGCCGCGCCATCCGCAAAACGTATGGGGAAGGCGATGCCCTCGTACAGGCGCTCAAGGGCGTCGACCTGACCATCCGTCGAGGCGAATTACGACTCCTCATGGGCCCATCCGGTTCTGGGAAGACAACGCTCATATCTATTATCTCCGGCATTTTAACCGAGGTTCTGACAGAATTGGAGCTTGGCGACAAGATAGGCAAGAGCCCGGTGGAACTGTCGGGAGGACAGCAGCAGCGGGTGGCCATTGCGCGGGCCATCGTGCATTCACCAGAAGTCATTGTGTGTGATGAGCCGACAAGCTTTCTGGATTACCATACCGGCATCAAAATTATGGAATTGCTCCAACAGCTGACTCGTAAGAAGGGGGTCACGCTCATCGTCGTCACCCATGATCCGAGGATTGTTCCATTTGCCGATACCATCGACCACCTTGAAGATGGACGGATCGTTCCGCCTAAGCAATAAATCTCTCATCCATGCTTCGCTAGCAGTCGGGAGACACGTACGAGTTTGTCTTGTGTAAGTAGGAACTGGACTTGTGTCCTTTTTTAGCCTTGAAAGTCTTCCCTAAAGTGTGGAAGAAGTGACGTCGCGCATCTACTAAAGCTATTCTTCTCCTCATCGCAGCCATTTTTGGGGAGAATCGTTCGTAGGGACGCCGATGAGCAGATGGTACCGTAGCAGCAACAGGCAACACATTCATAGAAGGCGTGGAGTATTTGTAAAAGCAGGTAGTTTGCTGTCGGTCTTGCCAGCTGATTATCGGGCCAGAGTGGTATATCGTCGGGGTCGAAAAGAGGTCTTTTGGAGAAGAGATAATAGCAAACCGTTTTCGTAGTGCATTCTGCTTTGAGGAATCTTCGTACATGTTTTCCTTCATTGGAGACCCTTTATGCGCCCCAAAACCCATTAATATCAGGTTAAGGAAGAGATTGGTTGTGAGCCGTAGAGGTGTTAGGAGAAGTTTTACGGCTCTCGATGTCAGCGTGATATCTTCCTCAATCGATGGAAGCAGCGTTAATTCACTGAGTTTATGGGACAGGAGCATGATTTTTTCAATCATTCTTTGAAAACATGGAAAACTTGTTGTAGATGGGAAAAAACTAGATACCATTCGGTACGCTGATAAGCCGTGATCAATATGAACGTTGGCCAAGTCCATCATGTAGCTGGCCATATTAGCACAGTTTTGAGACCACAGATTGTATCGGACGCCCTGCTTCCGCATTTGTATCCACGCTGTCATAACCCTATCGAATGCCACCTGACTCATCGGAATACTAGTGACTCTGCGTCCTTCATGCGGACGAAACTCTTCGAAATCCGTCATATCAGGCACACCATTGATCGTGGCCAGCCTACGCGTTACTCCAAGGTGTAACATCTCCTCCTTGTGCGTAAACGTAAAGCCTGAAGAGTAGACGTTCCCTTTCTCATCAATGATGCGAAAACCGACGTGTACCGGGCTTTCGGATTCAAGCCCGTCGAAGAGGAACGAGTTGGGTTTGATAACCTTCCTGGGATTCGTAACGATTTGCAAGACTCCAACGACAGGATTCTCTTCAGTAAACGGAAGCCCTTCAAATTGTTTAACATGGCTGAGGAGCTTCTCCATTTCTGAGGGGCTAAGTTGAGTTGTGGGAAGAGTCTGCTCGCTGGAATAACGGTCAATCGGTGTAAGTCCTTTTGGCAAGAGATAATTCCAGAACAGACCGGTCTCTTTAGATCGG
>JAJZPP010000146.1 GCA_021811115.1 bacterium
ATGCCTGAAATGATACACTGATACGAATGCTCAAATTTTTATCATTCATATCATTCTATCATGAATATCATTGTTCGCTCTCTTGATGAAGCCGGTCTTTATTCCTCTCTATCCCCCAATTCTTCCCATGAACCATATTTTTTTTAACTACGGTATTGTATTACGCTCTCTCCAGTCAGGATGGTCTCGTAACACACGCTTCACGGCGCTGTAGCTCGTGTCACCATGCAGCTGCGCCATTACGGTGGCGACAAGCTCATAATCAGCCTTCGTATCCACGGTTAGTCGCCAGGAACTCCAATCATCCCGTGCAGCAAAATTGGCCAATCGGAACCTTCCTGAATGGGTCATGATGTATGGCGTGACGTGTTCGCGTTCATAGGGCGACGTGGCGTTGGCAGCCGTTTCCTCGAGCACAGAACGCTTGAAAATCTCAATATCAAACCCTTTTGGATAGGTTCTGCGTAACGTATTGGAAAGATAGTCTACTCCGGCCTGGTAGAAGCAATCGAGCGCTCGATCCACCATGACAGGATCGGTCAATGGACAATCGGCGGTAAGACGGACAACCGCATCGACATGTCTTCCTTTCACGATCTGGTAAAATCGATCGAGGACATCCTCTTCGCTGCCTTGAAAGACTGGGATGTTACAGCGGCGCGCCACCTCAACAAGCACATTATCTTTCGGGGCAACAGAAGTGGCGAGGATGAGAGGGATATGTAAAATAGTAAGCCGCCTGAGGAGCCCTTCCACAAGGGGAAGTCCCTCAAGCGGCATCATCACCTTTCCAGGCAATCGCGTCGATCCCATTCTGGCCTGGAGGATGATGAGAGGCTGAATATGGGGTGGCCGATGTGGAATAGGTTCATCGAGTGTATATTCCACAAAGGCCATTTATTATCCGCCCTTTCCTTGCCTTCGGCCTCGATATAACGATCGAGAACGTGTTGCTTGACAGCCCTGCTCAGCACGACGCTGATACCCAGCAGCCGTCAGCATACGGTGTTCCTTTTCAAGGAAAACGGTGCGCTCCTCTTTTTCAGCCTCAAAAGCAATCGATTTATGAGGATGTTTCTTCTTCATAGCTCTCCCCCACTCTCTAAAGAGTTCCGATAGACACTATTAGTAACAAGTAACATCAATTAGTTACTTCTATCCTCATTGTACAATTGCAATAATTTATTTACAAATTAGTTTTTGATAACTGTAGAAAATAGTCCACAAGCGTCCTCACAAGAACCCCCGTGGCTCCCTTTCCAAAGCAAAGCCTCGGCTCCTTCAAAAGAGAGGTTCCACCAAGGTCAAAGTGAGCCCACGGGGTCTGTCCGACAAAGAAGTGGAGGAAGAGGGCTGCCGTAATAGCACCGCCCGCCCGGCCTCCCACATTCTTGCAATCAGCTATATCAGAATCCAGAAGATCCACATACCCCATATGGAGAGGCATTTTCCACAGTGGCTCTCCTGCGCGCACAGAGGCCTGTTCGAGGTCATATGCTAGTGAATCTGTATTGGAGAAAAAAGCGGAGATATCAGGCCCTAAGGCAACTGCTGCGGCCCCTGTCAGGGAGGCCACATCGATAATCCGTGTAGCACCCAGATCTTTGACGCCGTAATCGAGCGCATCGGCAAGGATAAGCCGCCCTTCCGCATCGGTGCTGCCTATCTCGATACTTTTACCAGATCTGGCCCTGTACACATCATCAGGCTTGTACGATCGCGATCCAATACTATTCTCACAAAGAGGCATGAGAGCGGTCACATTGATGGGGAGTTTTAAGTCGCGAACCGCCTGCATCACCGCCAAAACGGCCGCAGCGCCCGCCATATCCCCTTTCATCCCCTTCATGTTCTCAAACGGCTTTAAATCAAGGCCGCCCGTATCAAAGGTTATCCCTTTGCCAACCAAAACGGTCTTCTCATGTGATTGTGGAGCCCCTTGCCACTCAGCAATGATGAACCTCGGTTCATATTGCGCCCCCTTACCGACAGCCAGCAAAAGCCGCATCCCCTGCCGCTCAATCCACTCCTTTCCATGCGGGGTGACCATCAGCCCATCCCTGCTTAAGGTAGAAGCCACCTCAGCAAACCCCTGCGGGTTCATCTCATCAGCATTCTGGTTCACAAGGTCTCGGCATAAAGAGAGCGCCGACATGCGGGCGATGACCTCGCGCTCCACCTCTAAAAAGGCCGAAGGATCCTCTGCCAGAACGCCAACCTCCTCGATCGCCATAGCCTCTTTCTCGCTCCGATACTCTTGGAACGAGTAGGAACCCAACAAGAGCCCTTCAAGTATGCCTCGATACACTAATTGGGGAGCCACAGGCTCCACACGCGGTGTCATACAGGTCACGGATGTCAGCGATCTCTTGCGAAGGGAGGAGAGGCTCTTGGCATACGCCTGGCGAATGGTATCGGTCGTGATGCCGCTCAGCTCACCCAGGCCGATTACCATCAGACGGGATTCAGTCTTCGACTCAGGGTAGAGAACGATCGACTCCCCCACCTTGGCGCGAAAATCTGTCGTGTCGAGCAGCCGACCAACAGCCTGCTGCAAGCGAGTATCGTCGAAAAGAGGAACAACACCACCAGAGCTATCGCAAGCAAACGGCAGGCAACATAGATCAGCCGAGGGTCTCTTCGCAGCGGACGGAAACGGGACAAAGCGCATGGTAGCTTACCTCATTAAAACGGGATATCATCGTCTACAAAATTGGCCTGTCCAGCCCCTGGAACCACTCCGGCCGATTGGAACGGAACCGTTTCGGCAAAACCACTGCGCACAGTTGAAGTTGAACCACCAGTCATCGTGGTCTGGCCCTCTTCAGAGCCTCCCAACCCATTCTCCTGTTGCGGTTTACTGTTGCTCTTGTTTCCACCCAATCCGAAGTTGAGCATCTCAGCCGTTACCTCAAGAGAGATCTGCTGGTTTCCGTTCTTATCCGTGTAAATAGTTGGAATGCCGAGGTGGCCGATGACGTAAACAAAGCTGCCTTTTTTCAGGTAACTGATGAACTTGTCGAACCGATCGCCCCACACCGTAATCCTCCACCACTGGGTCACTTCCTTCTCGCCTCGCTTGATATTGGTGGCGATGCGAAAGGCGGTCAATTTCTGTCCTGACGGGGTAAATTTAACTTCTGGATCGGCTCCCAAAAAGCCTGCGAGCTGCACGATAACCATGGATGACATAAGTAGTTCCTCCTCTAAAACGGTAAGCCACATATTTATACGCTGACGGGAGCTTCTTGTCTATGAGCCTTTTGCAAAACTATAAAGCATTTTTTGCGAAGTGCCGGCGACGAAGAGAGAGACGATCGCGACGAACCCC
>JAJZPP010000147.1 GCA_021811115.1 bacterium
TGCCTGGTTTCGAAACCGATTGATAGTCTCTGGTCCGGTTCAGAAACGACCAATTTTTGCTTTTTCTGTGGGAGGATCTATGCAACAAACCCAGGCCCCATGTGATGCGTGGCTGCAGTTTTTAGAGTTTGCGAAAGCCGGAACATCCATCTCCGCCTACCGCAATTGGCTCAGTCCGATCCAATTTGTGTCTGGCACGCCAGAAAAGGTGGTGCTCAAGGTACCCAACATCTTCGTGAAAGAGTACCTCCTGAGCAACTTTAAAAAAGAGCTTGCTACGTTTTTGCCCTCACAAACTAACGGGGAGCCTGCTGTTGAGTTTGTCATCGAAAAACAGGAACGCAAGCCGCGCCCCTTTTTCGTTGCCCCCAACCCGATCGTTCGCACCGAAGAATCCCAAGAGGAAAAAGAGGCAGCCGCTTTTGAGGCGCAGCTCAACTCCAACTACCGGTTCTCCACCTTTATCGAAGGCCACTCCAACCAATTTGTCAAATCGGCAGCGATTGGCGTCGCCAACCGACCTGGAGAGACGTACAATCCGCTCTTCTTGCACGGTGGCGTAGGTCTTGGAAAAACCCACCTCCTCCACAGCATCGGCCACCACATTCGAGAACACCACAAACGGCTTCGCGTCCAGTGCATCACCACAGAGGCGTTCATCAACCAGATTGTGGATTGCCTTCGCAATAAATCCATCGATAAACTGAAAAAATTCTACCGCTCCTCCGTCGACGTCTTACTGGTCGACGATATCCAGTTCTTGCAAAACAGAACCAACTTTGAGGAGGAGTTTACCAACACGTTTGAGACGCTCATCAACCAGCATAAGCAAATTGTGATCACAAGTGATAAGCCGCCAACCCAGTTAAAGCTCTCAGAACGCATCGTCGCCCGCATGGAGTGGGGGCTTGTGGCCCACATTGGCATTCCAGATGTGGAGACCCGCGTGGCCATCCTCCTCGCCAAGGCAGAGCAGAAAGGGCTCCAGATCCCCAACAATGTTGCCTTTAAGATCGCCGAGCTGATCCACAATATCCGTCAGCTCGAAGGGGCTCTCAACCGTATCAGCGCCTACTCACGGCTCATGAACTCTTCGATCAACGAAGAGTTTGTCGAACAGACACTTCGAGATCTTTTCCACTTGGCGCCCAAAGACAAAATCTCTATCGACGCCATTCTGAAGAGTGTCGCCTCCGTCTTCCAGGTGCGGGTCACCGACCTGAAAGGCCACTCACGAACCAAAGATATTGCCGTCCCGCGGCAGGTAGCCATGTTCCTCGCCAAAGAGCTCATCAACGAGTCGCTGGTTATGATTGGAGCCTCCTTTGGCAAAACCCACTCGACCATTCTGCACGCCTGCAAGACCATTGAGACCAAAGTATCGACCGATGAGATGCTCCGTCGACAAATCGATATGGTCCGCCGGAATATTGAGATGCAGCGAGCGTAAGATATGTCCCGTACACCCAACGAACAGGCGATGAACCGAGCCATGCGTCTCTCTTTCTTGGCCGGCATCGCCCTCCTGGCCATCAAGGTGTACGCCTATTTCATCACCCACTCTGCCGCCATCTTTTCTGACGTGACAGAATCGATTATTCACATTTTTGCCGTCGGGTTTGCCACCTACAGCATGTGGTTGAGTCAAAAACCGGCTGACCAGGACCATCCGTATGGCCATGATAGAATCTCCTTCTTTTCGGCTGGGTTCGAAGGGGCGCTCATTGTGGTGGCAGCCCTCCTCATCATCCTCAATGCTGGAGAAAAGCTCATCTACGGCTTTGAGTTGGAGCGGCTCGAAGAGGGAACGCTGGTCATCTTCGGAGTGACCCTTATCAATGGATTCTTAGGCTTCTTCTTGATCCGTCAAGGGCAGAGGTTTCAATCGATCATCTTAGAGGCCAATGGCAAACATCTGATCACCGATTGTGTGACAAGCTGTGGCGTCATCGTTGGCCTTACCGCGGTGCAATATACCGGATTACAATGGATCGACCCAGCAGTCGCCTGTGGAACAGCCCTCAACATCATCGTGACGGGGAGTCGTCTCGTCAAGCGCTCGATTAGCGGATTGATGGATCAGACCAATCCCCAATTTGATGAGGCGCTGACCCAATTCCTGAAGATGCAGGTCAAAGCAAAGCGGCTCTCATTCCACCATCTACGCCACCGGCATACAGGAACAAAAACACTCATTGATTTCCATCTGGTCTTTCCGGAAAAGATCTCACTTTTCCATGCCCATGAACAGGCCAACCAGATTGAAGAGACGATCATAGAAAAATTTGGCCCCTCGATAGATGTGACGACCCATCTGGAGCCAAAAAATTCCAAAGATCCCTGCCCACAACAAGGGCACAGGTAGCCCCAGTTACTCACACGCGACAGGCCGTGGTGACGTAAGAGGAGATGCCGATGGAACCGGAGTAGACGTCAGAGGAATAGAATCCGACCTGACGGGAGATGGCATTAAAGGAGGTGTGCTGATGTGGAACTTAGCGACTGCGCATCGAAGAAGCTCCTCAGGGAGAACATAGGGGATTTCATCTTTTAGTTTTATTTTACAGCCATATCTCTCTAGCTCAACCTGATCGCCAAGAAATCGCACGAACACTCTTCCATCCTCGATAATTTTGTACGGCGTCGGAGCCTGCAAGGGAACATAATAGGTTCCATCTGCTAACTTCATGTCGGCGGTACAGTGGCCAGCCGCTTGATCCGCACGAACTCGCGAGAATACCGTTCCATCCTCTTCGATTCTGCGCAGCGGAGTCTTCTCTCTCGTCCGTTTACTTGTCTTTCGAAACACCTCATTGATCTTGTCTCGAAGTACAGTTATCAGGCGTCTGCCCATTTCGCGATCTTCGGGCGTGAGCTTCCCGCTTTTGACTGCGTAGTCCTCAAAAGCCAGTACCTTTTTTGCTATATGATTCAGGGTTACGGCTTTTTTATGCCCTCGTACGTGAAGCTCTCCATAGCCAAACCGCGGAGATTTGTGGATTACGGGCGCTTGTCGAAGCAAGGAGATGAGTTCCTCCGCTTCCTGTGGAACCAGTAAATCAAAACCTAAGACTCGATTACTTTCTAACCTATTCATTATTATCCTTATTATTAATTCCCATACAAAATGGGACAGGAGTAATTATCCGAAACAACAATAAAACGTGCAATTAAAAATAATCGACAGCAGAAAAAAACTCAGCCCGAGGACTTCGCCCTGCCACTCCAAAAAATCTTCCCATAATCCTTTGTTCTTTTTCATCAGCGCAGAGGCTAGTACAACATCCCTTAAATCCCTTGAATATCTGTCTTGTCTTGTGAAT
>JAJZPP010000148.1 GCA_021811115.1 bacterium
CGTAGGGTTTGTGAGGATGGAGATGTAGGTCAGCCCCTTTTCATGGAACCGTTCCAGAGCTCCACTCGTCTTGGCCATCTGCATGAGGGAGAGAATCGACTCTTGCATTCTGGCGCCTCCAGAAGTTGAGACGATCACAAGCGGCACCATTTTGTTTGTCGCCATCTCAATGAGACGTGTAATCCGTTCTCCCACAACAGACCCCATAGACCCACCCATAAAGGTAAAATCCATGACACCGAGGGCAAACGGCCGATTATTCAGACGGGCCAGTCCCACAACGACCGCATCGGTCTTCCCCGTTTTCTGCTGCGCCACCTGCAACCGCTTGGTGTACGGCTCGCTATCAACAAATCCCAAGGCATCTTGGGGGCAAATGTCGGAAAAAAGCGCCTCAAAGCTCCCCTCATCGGTCAGTAAACGAATCCGATCCTCAACAGGGAGACGGAAGTGGAAGGAGCATTTTGGACAGCAGTTGAGATTGCCCTGCAGCTCGTTGAGGTGGATGAGTTCATGACAGCCATTGCACTTTAGCCATCCGCTAAAGGTATCTTTCTTTGTGGACGTAATTTTGATCTTTGGCTTCTCGCGACTAAATATCCACATGCTCAAAAACCTTTTTTACGGCAACAGTTTCGGCAAGTACGGGGAAATCTGCGCCTTTCGCGTCGTAATCGACCCGGCAGGGAACCTAAAAGTAACCATGGTTGGACCGGTGGCTGTTGGCGTGACAGTGATGGAACGGGCCATAGGAAGGTTCTGGGAGAAGACGAGCTCCTTAGCAGCCGCCGAGGGGCCAACCAGCTCGACATCGACCGGAACTGACTGGCCTGTAGGGGAGCTCTGGAAGGCATTCAAGAAGGAGACGAGGTGCTGCTCTGCAACCCCAGTATCAGGCGACCAGATCCATATCTCATCCTGGTGCTCCCACCGAGCCGCCTCACCCAAAAATACCTCGCGCTCCCCTGAGACCGTCGTGAGCATCTGGAGGAAGAAATCGATAGGCGGCCTTGCTGAACTAATAGCCTCAGAAGCGGTCTGCCACAGACTCCTCAGTGCTTCTTTGTGAGTCGTAAACGTCTCCAGGTTGTTGTGGAACAGCTTCGTCTGCCCCACTCGGCAACAGCCATTTTGTTCTTTGGTATCGAGGAAAAGGGTTGATGGCAACCCTTGAAGCGCTCTTGTCAACGCCTGCTCCACCTCCTGCTCTCGGAATCGGTAGAGGCTTGAGTAGATCGAATGCAGATCTGGGTTTTGGAGAAGGGTGTTGGCAGCCTGCCGCACAAATGTCTGGTCGTTGGGTATGTGAGAGAACGAAACCGCCTCCGCAGGGCCACCTTCTACAATGGAACGCATCCGGTCAAGCAGCGCTTTCATACAGAGCACATCCCGTCGAGAGACCCGTGTGAGCAGGTCGGTATCGTCCAGTATTCCATAAATGTAGGAGAAGTACTCGCTCAACTCCCTCCTAGAATCGACAAAAAACCGATGGTCGACAAGCTCCGACTCACTACTCGCCTTGAGTTTCTCGAGGAGGTGGTGGAGCAGATCGACGCGTGAGCCATACCGTCTATTGATCTGCAGCGACTGTTCCGCCACGAGCGTATTGCTCGATTGGGTGTCTCCCATCAGGAGCGTGGGAGGGGTTGCGGTCTGAAGACGGGTCTTATGGTGGTCGACAATGCTGATCACATCGATATACGAGGCCATCTTGGTCTCTTCCGGGTTGCTAAAATCACGGAACGAGACCGTGCCCAACATCGGCTTCTTGAGGTCATCCGCAAGCACAATACCAACAGGGAACCACTTTCCACCCTTCTCGGGGACAACAACAGTAAGGTGCTCAAAATGGCCGATCTTGGCGCGCATCTCATCCACATCGCTTTTCAGCGTCACGAAGGTGGATGGGAAGCTCAAGACCTTTTCCTTAATTTCAAGGAGGTGTTCCAGCGTATCAAGACGGGCTCTGACCATCTCCAGAGCCTTTTCCATGGCCTTAATGACCCGTTCGAGCGCTTTGGCAGATTTGACTCGATCGGCCTGGAGCCGCCCTTCAGCATCAAAAAGAGGGGTGTCGTGTAGTGCTTCGCACGCCGCAACAAAGCTCGAGAAGCCACTCTCAAAACGAAAATCGAGATGGGCCAACAGCTCACGGAACGTATGATTCATGCCATCTTGAAGATGTAACACGCGCTTCAGATATTCCTGAAATAGCCTTTTAGACCTTTCTGGAAGCTCTTTAACGGCGGCGCACTTTTTAATCATCATGTCGAAGACTGCCGTGTACGCCTCAGCAATATCGGCTGCCGTTGAGTGCTCCTGTGCGAAGGCGCGGATAAATCTGGCCTGACAGGTACCCTCAAACCAGCGCAGGGTGTGGGAGAAGGCTGAGATAATCTGGTGGACTGCATCGGCATCTTGACTGCGCCACTCGCCCCGATATAGCCCCTCATGATCGACGACAACCACGGTGTGGTCAGCCTTTGAGTAATCGATCGACTCGGTCCTGGTTGATGCGGCGACCACGTGAAAGTTTTTGCGGCTCAGTAAATCCATAGCGCACAGCGTCATCGTTGGGAGGGGGCGGCTCAGTTGGGTGAGACACATCTCGCCGAACAATTTGCGCATAAAACGCATGATGTGACCATCGCTCAAGCCGCTGGGGAGGAACCATTGATGCATCCCTTCAGCTAATCGACAGCCAAAAGCATCCATCCAGCCCCAAAAAGAGGCGGTGGTACTATCGACGTCAGGAGAGAGGTGGGCGGCCACGAAGTGGGAGCCAGGATGGATCTTTCCCATGCCAACCGGGAAAAACGCCTGAAACTCCTCACGGGGAACAAACCGACCGACTATTTTTCCGCGGACTAAGAGCATCTCGTCAAGGGTGAGCCCGCTGAAGTGGTTGAGCCACAATTCGAAGAGCGTGAGAGAGAATCCTTCCTCGAGGAGCTTCTCATGGTTCACTCTCTCGATGTACTCCAAAACGGCGGCGAGGAGGAAACAGGGGGTCGGCTGCTCTTGAATGAGCTGTAGAAGCGTTTTGTTGACCCTCTTAAACTTTGCCCTATTACTGATCTCTCTAAATTCTGTCGTATGGAAACCGGTAAAAAGTGCGTCAAGGTTTTGGAAGCGCACCAGAGTAGGAACCATTTCCCCTAACAATCGCTTCCCTTCTGCTTTGGCTGTAGGTTTCGTCATATGTTTTTCACAAAGTTGAAGATCGGACTGAGTAGGACTCGAACCTACGACCACCGGCTTAGAAGGCAGGTGCTCTATCCACTGAGCTATCAGTCCAAATAAGAAATACTCTC
>JAJZPP010000149.1 GCA_021811115.1 bacterium
AATCTATGAGTCTCCAGATACAAACCTCTTTCTTCACGCACGCACATACTATGAGCGAGATGATCGAACATGGCATAGGACACACAGTCAAAAGTGTCCAACACGCCTATGCTTCAGTTGGCTCGTTCTTTTCTCGAGTAGTCACTGCCATTAACTCCACCGTCGACGCCATAGCACCGCGCGTCATTCGTGTCGCTCAGTTCATCCGGGACGTCGCCATTTTCACTCTTACGAAATTGGTCCCCATCGCTCTTGCCCTCTGGTACAATGCGAGCCTCTTCATGATTGGTGCGTTTGTCGCCATTATGGCTGGTCCACACATGCAGACTGCTATCGATCGCATCAAAGATGTGTGGAAAACCCAAGGCAAATTGGGAAGAGCTATCATTATAGGCGTCTGCCTTCCAGCCTGGGCGGTCAACCTCGGGTTCGTCTCATTTTTCATTGGTAGTGAGGCCATCCTCGAGTTACACCGGTATGCCAGAAAAGTTATTGATGGTTCCAGCGCGGGTGAAAAGCACGAAACAGCTCCCGCAGCTGCGATGTAGAAACATGGGTATACCTATCTGTCGACGAGATGTGCGCATGTCCAAGAAGATCCTGGATAATGCGCAGATCTGCCCCAGCATCCAGAAGATGGGAGGCGTAACTGTGCCGAAATGTGTGTGGGGAGACTTTTTTTTCAATTCCGACAGCCTTTGCATAGTGGCGAACAATCTTCCACACCCCAATTCTCGTCAATCGCTTGCCTCTCTCCGTCACAAAGAGTGGCCGATCTAGTTCTCTTTTTGCCGACAAAAGTCCTAAATAGGCATCGATAGCCTTCAAAGCGTGTGCTCCTATGGGAACGAGCCGTTCCTTAGCCCCCTTACCGCGTACTCTGATCAGGTCATCAGAGACATCGTAGATAGAAAGACCGCAAAGCTCTGAGACTCGTATCCCCGTTCCGTAGAGTAACTCAAGGATTGCCTTGTCTCTCACGCCAGTACAGGTTGTGACATCAGGAGCGGCGAGCAGGCGATCCACTTCCAGGGGAGAAAGCACCGAAGGGATGGTGGTCCATAATTTTGGCGTTTCGAGAAGCGAAGAGAGGTTGTGCGAGGATCGGCCTTCCCGGAAAAGGAAGCGAAGAAAGACTTTTATGGCAATCACAGCCCTCACAAGCGAAGTCGATTTTTTTCCCATCCCTTGTTCAGCCTGCATAAACGCCATCACGGTATCCAGATCGGGCGGCCAGACTTTAGATTCTTGTTTCGTAAACTCCCACAGACGCACAAGATCCCTCCTGTACGCTTCCTGAGTATTCTTCGACAGCCCCCGCTCTGATGCCAGGTAGGAGATAAACTCCTCTATCGAAAGATCCACAGAACTACAACCCTCGCAAGGCGGTTACATCGTCGAGAATATCGAGCAGTCGACCACCAACCGGATTGGCAGTCGTATCCTCTTGACCCGATCGACGAGCCCGTATCACCTTGAGGATTTGCTCTGCAAGCAGTTTGCCGAGTTGGACGCCCTCCTGGTCAAACGAGTTTATCCCCCACAAAAACCCTTGAAAGGCCACCTTATGCTCGTAAAGGGCGAGCAGAGAACCCAACGTCTTGGCATCCAACCGTTTGCCCAAGATGATGGTAGAGGGCCTATTTCCGGCAAAGTTCTTGTTGGGATTCTCGTTGATGTGGCCGATGGCGAGCGCGAGCGCCTGTGCGAAAAGATTGGCTATGAGCTTGTCCTGAGACGAAGTTCCCTTGAAGAGGAAGTCTTCCTTGAATTGAGATTCCTTAAAGCCAATGAATTCTACCGGTACGATGTCACTGCCTTGGTGCAGGAGCTGGAAAAAAGAGTGCTGGGCGTTAGTTCCTGGCTCTCCCCAGATGATGGGCCCCGTCGAGAATGGGACCAGATGGCCAAACCGATCGACACACTTTCCGTTGGACTCCATCTCGCACTGCTGTAAATGGGCTGTGAACCGGTGTAACGCAGAGGAGTATGGCACGATAGCTGTCGTTGGAAGTTTTAGGAAATTTCGATTCCAGACAGCCAGTAATGCGAGGAGGAGCGGTAAATTCTCTCGTATATCCATCCGCAGTGCTAAGCGATCCATCTCGTTGGCGCCACTCAAGAATTCGATAAACGTATTGCTGCCGCACAGGAAGCTGATGAGCACACCTCCAACAACAGAAGTCGTCGAGAATCGACCCCCAATGAAATCGAACAGATGGAAGACGGCAGCATACCGGGTCAGGTCATCCATTGGTGTCTGAGGACATGTCACCGCAATAAAATGGGCTTTTGACGGCAATCCTATTTGCTCGAACGCATGACGGGCTCTTGCCTCATTGGTGGCTGTTTCCAACGTTGTTCCCGACTTTGAGACGACAGCAACGAGCGTCCTTGTCAAATCAATGCCACGCAGCGCCACACTCATCTCGTCAGGATCCACATTGGCGAGATAATGGACCTTTTTGCTTGGGAGGTAGTAGGGCTTAAGAGCCTCCAAAATAGCGTGTGGGCCCAATTCGGATCCACCAATCCCGATGAAGAGGAGTGTATCAAACGTGTTTTCCGAAAAAAAGGAGCGCAACTTTTGTATCTCAGCCTCTACCAGCTGGCGTACAGCAGGGTCGTGTACCACTTCCTGTTCAAAAATATCCCTTGTGGCAGGGTGGATCGCGGCTCGTTGCTCGCTGTCAAATCCTTCGATAAAATTGACCGGTTTGCCGGAGAAGAGAGCCTGCATCTGACCTACCACTTCCCTCTCGTCAGCCAGGGCCTGGAGAGCGGTGAGGATGGGTTGATCGACCCGCTGGAAGCCATAGAGCAGGGAGAGTCCGGCTCCGCGGCTGGTCATCGAGACAATCCGTTCTGGAGTGATGACTCCGGGCTTGGACAGATCCGGGGCCTGCTTGCAGAGCGATTCTAGGGTACGGGTGCTCTTCGCATCAGAGAAGCGAGGGGTTGAGAGAAACGGTTTTTTCCACGGCTCCTGATAACTCGGCATTGTTAGTTCTCCTTGAGAGGCTTTTGCAAAACACCATCGTCCTACGTTCTATCTGGACTTTGGCCTTGAAAATAAATTAGCTACTCATGCCACTGACAAACAGTCTAGAAAGAGGTATCGTCTTGATTCCTCAAACAGGATTTGCAATGCAGCGCTGTAATACACTACTCATCTGTAGCATAT
>JAJZPP010000150.1 GCA_021811115.1 bacterium
TGCCCACGCCTAAGTAACAGCGGCCAACGAGGAGGTTGACCAAAGGATCAAAAGGGTCTGTTTGCATCGCAAATGTATATGCGAGGATGGCCTCTGAGTATCGCTTCAAAATGTACTCGCAGTTTCCCAGGCCAATCCAAAATTCATGGTAGGCAGGATTCAGAAGAGAGAGGAAATAGAAGGCAGAGCACGCTTGTTCGTAGTGCTGTTGCTCGAAGAGGTATCGGGTGAGTTTGTACAGCGTTTGGAGCGTTTGATCGGAAATCTTTACAATCTCTTGCAATGGTTTTCCTTCTTGAAACGTTTTCAAAGTCGGCCAGATCGCATTCATCATGGCAAGACCAGTGGCCTGCATCTGGTGGATTGCTAACAGCACTTCTTGTTTTGATACGTACGGGTCTATGGTGCTTAGCTCAGGGATGAGTTCTGAGAAGAGGTGAATGCTCTGCGCGATTTTTCTGTGCACTGAGAGGGCTTTTTGTTCGAGGGTGTTTACTGATGCCTCAAGGGTTGGATGGGAGGGTGATGGAGAAAGCGGTGATGAGGGGAGCGCTTCTCGAAGGGAGGCTACTATTTTCTCAAACTCTTCACGCAGCT
The DNA here is from genome assembly GCA_021811115.1 of bacterium. Taxonomy (GTDB): domain Bacteria; phylum Chlamydiota; class Chlamydiia; order Chlamydiales; family FEN-1388; genus JAJZPP01. The sequence goes on from JAJZPP010000150.1 coordinate 598, forward strand.
GTCGCTGCCATTCGTGTACTTCTTCCATCATACGATTTCTTTCTAAACGGTTGCGGTAAAAGCCTGTCTTGCCAAAATGCCTCTTTTTTGACAAATAAAAAAGATGTATCACAATGGAAAAAATATGGAAACACCCTCGGTGCAACACGGGATTGTGATTCGGCCTGGGACCGATCATGATCTGGTATCCATCACTCCCCTTATCGAAACGGCAGATGCGAAGACGAGCCTGCCGAAAGAGGCGCATACAGCCTTATCCTGTGCCTCAGCGACAATGATCCTCTCAAAAACCATGACAGAGGAGCGGCTTTTCATGGTGGAGCGCGAAGGGGTGTCGATCGGCTACTTTTACGTCTGGAATGCGTGTGACAGATATCGGTGGATTGATCTGGTGTGCGCGTTTATTGGTTCGGCCACCGAAGCTGATGTCACGACCAGTTTTCAGGTGATGTATGAGCTTTTGTTTCGGAAAAAGAAATTTCACCGGGTCGTCCTCCTCGTCAGCCCAGCTCAACTCTTCTTCTTCACCATTGCGCACAACATGAACCTGATTTTAGACGGGACGCTGCGCCAATTCTTCTGCATTGATAGCACCTGGTTTGATGTGTGTCTCTTTTCACAGCTTGATGAAGAACGCAGGCCTAGTCCGCCACCGGTTCTCAAAGAGGCCCGTCGGTACGATTGGCTTCTTGAACGGGCGCACTATGATGAGATCCACATCCTCGTGGTCCGTGGGGTGATCATTCGGAGTAAAAAGGAACAGATCGACGTCCTGCTCCTGATTCGATCTGCAGCCGTTTCTCTCCCGGGAGTCGATGAGCTACCTGGAGGCAGGGTGGGTGAGGAAGAGTCCCTCTTTGAAGCACTTTCCAGAACCATTTCCCAACAAACCGGTCTGCAGCTGACTGAGGAGATGTTTTTTCTCACCTCCTTTGATTTTACAACAGATGAAGGGCAGCGCGTTCGAGAGCTCGTTTTCCGTGTTCACCCAACCACGTGGGAGGTTTCTCTCGGATCAAAAGAGTATGAGACGTATACGTGGCTCCCCCTTCCTGATCTTCACAAAACGAAGCTACACCCAGATCTTATCCAGATTCTCTCCAGTTACACCCCAACTATTGCCTATGAGGTTGAAGGGCCGCCAGGGAGGGAACAGGAGGCCTCGCTTGAATTGGTACGACCTCCCACACCACAACTTGAAGAGACTCTTCGCATTGGCCACCATCTGGATGCGTATGCAGCTAAGGGGCTGATGGCAATCGAACCATTCGGGCTGATTCTTCGGGATACCAGCAATAGAATTGTTGGAGGGTTATCGGCGGAGATTGCGTACGGGTGCCTCACCATCAGCCGCATGTGGGTCGACCCCGCGTGGCGACGACTTGGATGGGGTAAAAAGCTCATCGCCCGTGCCGAGACGTTTGCGAAAGATAAGGAGTGCCATTTTGTGACAACGGTGGTGATGGACTGGGAAGACATTCCTTTCTTTCAAAAACTTGGGTATGCCATCGAGTATCAGTACACAGGGTATTCGCGAAATTCCAGGCAGTTTCGCTTCCGGAAGCCACTTCAAGTGAAATGAGTGTACGTCCTTAAAAAGTTATGGCAATTATTTAATCACCACAGAGATGACAGAGGCGCTATCGCGCGCAAAAAAAGTTCAGCCTGAGGACTTCCCCACACCCCCAATTCTTCCTATGAACCAATAATTGTTATTGCATGCCAAACGAAGACATGTGCATGAAAATGTTATAGCAATTATTTAACCACCGAGCCCCCCTACAATTAAAGAAATTGAAGAAGAGCTTGGAAATGGGCATGGTTCAAGTTTGGTTACTTCCGTATCGCAACTGAGAGTAAGATGAGGGAAATCCCCGAGAGGAATACTTCTATTCCCACGAAGAGCCCGATCAGCCAAAGTCCTGAAATAGGCCACTGTGAGAGAATTAAGAGTCCCAAGATGAAGGTGATGAGGCCATTGGTGAAGACCCAACCCCACCGTTCGAAATGTAAAAAGGCAGTTGAAACCATTCGAAAGATTCCAACAGTCAGGCAAAAGGCGCCGATTATCAAGGTAATGCTGGCAGCACTTTGGACCGGCTTAACAAGGCAGATCGCCCCCAGAATAATCGAGAGAATGCCAAGGAGTAGCGAGACAAAAATGCCCTTCCATTGCCTCGCCCAAAACGTATGAATGAGGTGGCCAACCCCGGAGGCTACGAGAAGGAATCCAATGAACACAACTGAGGCCAGTGTGACAACGGCCGAGTAGCTAATGCCCAGCACGCCCAAAATTGTCATCAAGATCCCAAGCGTCAAAAATCGTTCGCTGTGGGCTTTTATTTCATCCACTTCACTGCAGTGGTTACACACCATCCACTCTTTCGACATAAATAAATCCTCCTTTTTAACTGAATCAAAAACCAAGAAATATATTTAATGCCATTTTTTTGCAAGCTGGACTTTGGCCTTTTTTCTGGCCCGGCTTCTAGAGAGGCATTTGTCAGAACGAGAGATTTTTGCGCTGATCATATGCGTGCATAGATC
>JAJZPP010000151.1 GCA_021811115.1 bacterium
GAATTTTACACTACCGAGATCACAGAGAGCAAAAATCTCTGTGTTCTCGGTGATCTCGGTGGTTGAAATGTGTTACCTAGTTTTTTGTTATCTGGTTGTACTCAAAAAAGAAAAAGATTGTGTTAAGAGCATTGGTATATAAGTCTCTTCTGTGGTAATCTGCCATCCGCACAGGGAACATTTTTTCGTAAGAGCTTTGTTGTATGGCAAAAATTTCCGAGCACAATCTTATTGCATTGACACGGCTGTGTCGCATCGCCTGCACAGAAGAGAAGCGGGCAGAATTGCTCCAAGCGTTTCGTCAGATCGTCGCCTACGTCGATAAACTTTCAGAAGTCGATACCTCTGGAGTCGAGCCATGCAGCTACGTCGCCAAAGGCCATCCGGCAACCCCCCGCAGGGAGGATGTTCCTTGCCCTCCACTGGACCGCGAGCTCTTTTTGGAGATTGCCCCCAGCTCTATTGCAGGGCTGGTTCGAGTGCCAACTATTATCAAAAACCATAAGGAGTCGTAAGAGATTCCATGCATACTCTATCTGCCTGTGAGATAACACGCCGTTTTGTGAAGAAAGAAATTTCCGCTGTGGAAGTAGCAAAACATTTTTTGAATCGCATTAAGTCCATAGACCAACAGGTAGGCGCCTACATTGAGGTTTTTGAAGCCTCTGTTCTCGAACAGGCAGATCGCCTCGACGTAAAACGGCGCGGAGGAGAGCCTCTGGGGAAACTGGCCGCCGTACCGGTTGCGATAAAGGATATCCTCAATATTAAGGGCCACCGCACCACCTGCGGATCAAAAATTCTCTCCAATTTTATCGCCCCCTTTGATGCCACAGTCACTCGCCGTATTAAAGAGGAGGATGGATTGATCATTGGGAAGACTAATCTCGATGAATTTGCCATGGGCTCCTCCTGCGAGCATTCGGCCTACAAAGTAACAAGAAATCCGTGGAATCTGCAACTGGTCCCTGGGGGCTCCTCGGGAGGATCGGCAGCGTCAGTGGCAGCCGAATGCGCGACTCTCTCGTTGGGAACCGATACGGGAGGGTCCATCAGGCTTCCAGCCTCATTTTGTGGGGTGAGCTGTTTGAAACCAACCTATGGGAGGGTTTCAAGATACGGCCTTGTTGCCTTCGCTTCATCATTGGACCATGTGGGCCCCTTTGCCTATCGGTGTGAAGATCTGGAACGGATCATGGAAGTGATAGGCGTACACTGTGAAAAAGACTCCACAAGCTCGCCTGTGCCCCCTTTTAAACCTGTTGTCTGGGAAGAGAAGTTTGGAAAAGGGTTTCGTGTTGGGGTCCCGTGGCAGTTTTTGGAAAAATTGTCACCTGAATCTCGGAGCCTGTTTGATAGATCGCTTTCCCACTTAAAACAGCTTGGGGGACAGATCGTTGATGTGGACCTGTCCATTTTGGATTACGCCATTGCTGTTTACTACATATTGAATACGGCCGAGGCGTCAACAAACTTAGCCCGTTTTGATGGCATTCGGTATGGGCTGCGATCTGGACGAGCCAAGACGCTCGATGAGGTGTACGACCTGTCTCGTGAAGAGGGGTTTGGCGACGAGGTCAAACGGCGCATTATTCTGGGCACCTTTGTCCTCTCTTCAGGCTATCAAGACGCATATTACCACAAGGCACAAAAGGTAAGGCAGCTCATCATTAACAAGTTTGATGAGGCGTTCGCTCGGTGTGACGCCATCGCAATGCCTGTATCGACAAGCGGTGCGTTTGCCTTTGGGGCCAAGCAGGATCCGTTATCCATGTATCTTGAGGATATTTACACTGTGGGGGCCAACCTTGGAGGCCTTCCTGCGATTAGTATTCCGGCGGGTCAGCTTCAAGATGGTCGGCCCATCGGCCTCCAATTGATGTCACCGCAACACACAGATGCTGAACTGTTGGCTATGGGAAAAGCATTCCAGAGCATAACCGACTATCACACCAAACGACCGCGCATCTGAAAGGAGGAACCAATGAAAGAAGACTGGGAACCGGTGATTGGCCTTGAGATTCACGCGCAGTTGAATACGAAGACCAAACTCTTTTCAAGCGATGTGAACCATTTTGGGGATGATCCCAACACCAACATTAGCGAGGTCAGCGTTGCTATTCCTGGCTCGCTTCCTGTGTTGAATAAAGAGGCTGTTCGGAAGGCGATCCAATTTGGGTTGGCCATTCGCGGATCCATTCAAGAGTGGAGCCGGTTTGATCGAAAATCCTACTTTTACCCTGACTGCCCGAGAAATTTTCAAATCACACAGTATGATTTCCCTCTGGTAAAGGGGGGAAGGGTTGTCGCTCTTGTTGAGGGGGAAGAAAGAGAGTTTGCGATCCATCGCGTACAGCTCGAAGACGATGCCGGGATGCTCAAACATTTTTCGACCTTCGCTGGTGTCGACTTTAATCGGGCAGGAGTTCCTCTCATTGAGATTGTCTCAGAGCCATGCATGCACTCTGCCAAAGAGGCTGTTGCGTACGCGATGGCCATTCGTTCCATTCTCGACGCACTCGATGCCTCTGGTTGTAATATGGAAGAGGGGTCGATCCGCTTCGACGTCAACGTGTCGGTTCGAAAAAAGTCAGAACAAACGCTTCGAAACCGAATTGAAATTAAGAACATGAACTCCTTTGCCAATCTCGAATTGGCAATTGCGCAGCAGATTGATCAGCAGATTGCTCTTTACGAGGCGGCACCTGATGCTAATCCTGACACGGTTGTGGGGCAGGCTACCTACCGATGGGATCCAGAGCTGGAGAAGACTATCCTCATGCGTACGAAGGAGAATGCTGAGGATTACCGGTACTTTCCAGAACCAGATTTACTCCCTCTCATAGTAACCAAAAACGAAATTCAAGAGCTGTTACACTCCCTCCCAGAACTTCCGCTGGAAAAGGAACGTCGATTTGCCAAAGAGTACGCTCTCTCACCGCAGCTGAGCTACTTTTTCACTTCCGATAAGAAAATGGCCCACTACTTTGAAGAGGTGGTCAGACTCTGCCCACAACCAAAGATGGTGGCAAACTGGCTTGCTGTAGAGTTTACAGGCCGGCTCAAGGAGCGAGGGGTTGCTGTGTGGCAGAGCGGAATTGCTCCTCAATACATTGCTGAGCTTCTTT
>JAJZPP010000152.1 GCA_021811115.1 bacterium
CTTCAAAGCCAGCTACGACAAGGCCAACAGGAGTTCTTACCGGTCGTTTCGCGGTCCCGGGTTGAAAAAGGGACTCTCCATTCTCCAACAGGTCAAAGACCACTTTCACATCCCCGTTTGCTCCGATGTCCACTTACCAGAAGAGGTGGATGAAGCGGCAGAAGTGCTCGACCTCCTTCAAATTCCTGCCTTCCTGTGTCGCCAGACCGACCTTCTCATCAAAGCGGCTCAGACAGGAAAACCACTCCACATCAAAAAGGGGCAGTTTGTGGCGCCGTGGGACATGAAAAACGCCGTAGAAAAGGCCCGTTCGGTAGGCAACTCCAACGTCATCCTCTGCGAACGGGGCGCCACGTTCGGGTATAACAACCTCGTCACCGATATGCGTTCACTGGCTATCATGAGAGGGTTTAACGTCCCCGTCATCTTCGATGCCACCCACTCAGTACAGCTCCCTGGAAGCCAAGGAGAATCGACTGGCGGACAAAGAGAGTTTATTCCCCTCCTGGCGCGAAGTGCGGTCGCCGCTGGCGTGGATGGGCTGTTCATGGAGACCCACACCGCCCCACAAGAGGCCCTGAGCGACAGCTCCGTCGTCGTCGATCTTGCTGAGCTTAAAGCGTTGCTCCAAACCCTCCTCGCCATTCATGCCGTCGTTCAAAAGGGATTGTCATGAACACCGAACCACGCTCGTGGCATATCCAGCGGTGGATCTGGACGCTTACCTTTGTTGGCCTTGCCGCCCTCTTTGTCGTCAGAAGCTATCCCATTCAGGAGCGGAAGGCCTCATACTTTTCGAAACAAAGGGAGGCCAGGCGCGGCAAGGTTCGCCTCGCCAGAGAGGGCAAGGGGGATTTTGCCTTTACCCAGCAGCGCATCGGCGTGACACGGCAGCTCTGGATCGAAGACGATCAGGGGTCAAGACGGCAGTTTTTCCTCACAGCCCCATCAGCCCAGTTCTCTGCCCTCGTCTCATTAGGGACAACCACCTTCCTCGAGGAGTTTGCCAGTCCAAAAGGATGGCTGCAAGAGGAGCTGTACTGGGAGATCCCATCCACTGGAGATAGGGTCGTCCAACGAGGCACGCGCTGGGTCAAGGAGGGAACAAACCAACCTGTCCCCGAGTCGTTATACCAGAATATTGTCCCTGTTCAGCGGGCCCGTTTCTTCGATGCCCAATCGGCCGAATGGAACCCAATCACCAACCAGCTTGTGGGCCACACCGCCTTCTTCTCCATTCTGAAAGTGCGAGGCCATGACCTCCCCTCTTCGACGAAGGATGGAACCGTTTTGGCAGAAGGGACAACCCAAACAATCACCTTTCACTTCGACAAGACGGGGCAGCAACATGTGTTGTGCCAAGGAGTCAAATTATTAGTACGTAATACAAGGTAATGTTATGCGCTTTCTTCTCAGTATACTTTGCGCCGTTTGGATGCCAAGGCTCTTTGGAGAGTCCTCCCTCCCTTTTCGCAATGTGGAAGCGGAGCATGTGGATTATGATGAAAAGCATCTCCATCTTGTTGGCAATGTGCGGGTCGAACACGATTTTGGCATCATGAAATGCCATGAGTGCACCCTCCTCTTACGGCAAGAAAAAAAAGAGGGTGAGGCCATGCCTCTTGATCATATTTTTCTGAAAGAAGATGTGTGTATCGATTTTAGCGACGGAAGCCGTCTCCAATGTGATGAGGGGACGATTAATTGCGGGTCTCTGAATGGAATTTTCACATCGACTGATCCTCGGAAGGTCGTCTATACAACCTTCATGGCCAATGGATCGACGCGCACGCCTGTCACCGCTACCAGCCGCACGCTCCACGCCAGTATTACAAAAACAGAGGATGGATATGCCCTGAAACGGCTACAGGGTGAAGGGGCTGTCAACATCGCCTATGCCAAGGAACAGGAGGCAACAAACTGATGGAAGGACTTATCGTATCCGATCTTGTGAAGACGTATGGGAATAGACGGGTTGTCGACCACCTGTCCCTAAAAGTCGCTCCTGGAGAGATTGTGGGGCTCCTCGGGCCCAATGGGGCTGGCAAAACGACCGCCTTTCACATCATGATCGGGTTGATTAAGCCCGATAGTGGTACTGTCACTTTTCGCGGACACGATGTTACCAGTCAGCCGATCCACATTCGATCCAGACTTGGCTTAAGCTACCTCTCCCAAGAGCCATCGGTGTTTCGTGACCTTTCTGTCGAACAGAATCTTGTCTGCGTGCTTGAGCTCGTGGAACCATCCCAACAGAAGATACGGCAGCGAAAAGAGGAACTGCTGGCGGAACTTGGACTCACCTCGTTCGCCAAGCATAAAGCGTGCACTCTGTCGGGTGGAGAGCGACGCCGTTTAGAGATTGCGCGAGCGCTGGCGACAACACCACAGTGCCTGATGCTTGACGAACCGTTTGCCAACATCGATCCGATCGCTATTGCCGATCTTAAGTCAATGATTGAACTGCTGAAGAAGAAGGGGATCGGCATCCTCATCACTGACCACAACGCCAGAGAGCTGGTCTCTGTGGTCGATCGAGGATACCTCATCGCTGATGGAAAACTCTTGCGAGCCGGAACCGCCTCAGAGCTCCTTGCAGACGCACAAGCCCGAGCGCGGTATTTCGGAGAAGGGTTTACCGTATAGTTCCAATATATTATTTTATTGCCGTTTATTAGTTAATAGAATTACAATATAGTAAATTCTTTTTATTATATTTTAGGAATAGTATGATTGGACAGACCCCTTCAATAGATGTTCTTAATGAGGACACCTTAGTCCATCTATTTGAATCGATGGATATACGTGACGTGACTGCGGCTGCGCAAACATCCCGTCGTTTACGCACCGCGGCAGAGATCATGATTATGCAAGCTGGTATCCTTAGAGAGTATACGGAAATTTTTGGGATTCCAGAAATTCAGTTTGCCGCTCCAACCCCAGAGCAGGAGAGGCCTGTTGTACCCAGCGACCAGAGGAAACGTGTAATCAAAGAACTCTCGCGGCTCAACATAGCCTTAGAAAATGCCTGGCACGGCAATGCAATCTTAGCAAAGGGTGGACTAGAAAATTTGGAAAAAGACCTGCCACTCCACCCGCTACCCATTTTGCGGTTTTTACAAAGAG
>JAJZPP010000153.1 GCA_021811115.1 bacterium
AAACTGCTCCGTCACGATCTGTCGAACCGTTCCTAACTCTTTGGCAATGACCGCATTGCGTGCAGCGACATGCACGTACAATCCTGTTTTTATGAGCACGCCAGTGTCGACAGCCGCATACTGCTCCACACCCCCTTCCGTCTCGAACAGCAGCATCCCCGGGACTAAAATCGCAACCCCATCCAATCTGGCCGGCAAAATCCCAAACGAACCGGCTTGGCCCTCTGCCACAATCCGACACACATTGGTCTTCTCGAGTACCACGGTAGAGGGCGTGATGATTTGTAATGTCATCCTCGGCATTCTTCTATTCCACCTATCATATAGAAAGCCTTTTCTTCAATATCGCCCATCTCATTTCGCAATATTTTTTCACACCCCTTTAAGGTCTCTTCGAGGGCAACAACCTTCCCCTTGATGCCAGTAAAGGACTCTGTGGTACAAAACGGCTGTGTCAAGAATCGCTCCAACCGACGGGCGCAAATGACGAGCTTTTGATCCTCGCCAGAAAGCTGCTCAAACCCGAGCATGGCAATGATATCCTTAAGCTCGTCGTATTGAGCAAGAACTTTTTTTATTTCTTGCGCGATGCGGAAGTGGCGCTCGCCAACAATGGCTGGAGAGAGCATCTTCGAGTTGGATTTGAGTGGATCGATCGCCGGGTACAGCCCCTCAGAAGCCCGTTTTCGAGTCAAGACAATCGTTGACGAGAGGTGACCAAAGGCGGTGACCGCTGCCGGGTCGGTAAAATCGTCGGCCGGCACATAGATCGCTTGGATGGAGGTAATGGCGCCCGTTCCCGTGTTGGCAATCCGTTCTTCCAACGCTGACAACTCGGTGCTCATCGTTGGCTGATACCCCATGCGTGAGGGGAGACGGCCAAGCAAGCCGGAGACTTCAGCGCCAGCCTGGATAAACCGAAAAATATTATCGATTAAGAGGAGCACATCTTTTTTCTTCTCATCCCGAAAATACTCAGCAATGGTCACCCCTGCATGGCCGACGCGGAATCGACAGCCAGGCATCTCGTTCATTTGACCAAAGACCATCACCATATTGGGGAGAAGCTTGGCCTTCCTCATCTCTCTGTACAGTTCCTCGCCCTCTCGGCACCGCTCTCCTATGCCACAGAAGACGCTCACGCCCTGATATGAGCCGGCCGTATTGTGAATCATCTCCATCAAAAGGACCGTCTTCCCAACTCCAGCGCCACCAAACAGGCCAGCCTTCCCACCCCTCTCTAGGGGGGCGAGCAGGTCGATCGCCTTAATTCCGGTTAAAAAAATCTGCGAGGCAATAGCGATGTGGGACAAGAGTGGCGGCTGCTGATGGATCGACCTCCAGGCACAAGCTTCAGGGGGAGGAAGGCCATCGATAGGCTGGCCAAACACATTGAGCATTCGGGACAAGACCCCATCTCCGACAGGCACCTGGAGCGTCTTGCCGGTATCCTCAATCTCAGACCCTCGAGCGAGCCCTTGAGTCGGGGTGAGTGCGATCCCGACGATCGTATGGCTATCCACATGGTCCTGCACCTCAACAACGACTCCTCCAGCAATCAGGAGTGAATGGATCGCTGGAACGGTTTGAAATGCTGCCTCGATGACACTCCCTCTTACCGAGGTAATGATGCCTCTATTTTCGCAAGGGCTGAAAAAGTTGAGGTAAGACCCCGGAGGGGACCCCCTTACCTCAACTTTTTCAGCACTGTGTTCTGGAGCTTGTCCATTCCACCTCAACTTCTTGAACACTTGCCTATTTTCCACGCTCTCTTTCTCCAAACGATTGCCAGGCGATATATAGCATACCAGGTAATTTCTAGAGACTCTTGATTCCTTCCCCGCCTTAAGGGACCATAAATGTATTGACAGAGAAGCTCTGGTTCTGGTAAGAATGCATATCCACTTTTAGCTTGGAGAAGCTGGTATGCGGTTTTTACAAACTCTTCTCGTGGCTAGTCTCACGGTATTCTGCCTAAGCTGCTCACGCTCATCATCTCGGAAACAAAACGCAAGCGAACTTCATTTTGTTTTCTCATCGGAACCAGTCACATTCGACCCTCGTCTTGGAGGCAGAACCACATCCCAACTGATCACGTATCAGTTGTTCGAAGGGCTGACACGTGCTGACGCATCAGGCAAACCACAATTAGCTATTGCCGAGGCAATAGACATCTCTGACGACGGTACCGTATATACCTTTCACATGCGCCCCTCGAAATGGTCTAATGGCGACGAGCTGACGGCAATGGACTTTGAGTATGCCTGGAAATGTGCGATATCTCCGGAGTTTGGCTCGCAGTTTGCATTTGCATTCTATGTCATACGCAATGCGAAAAAGGCGCTCAGGAATGAGTGTCCCATTGACGATGTCGGCATCCAATGCCTTGATGCCCACACGTTGCAAGTAACGCTGGAGCATCCCGCCCCATACTTTCTGGATTGGACATCAAACCCCCTGTACTCGCCTGTATATCGGCCAGTGGCACAAACCAACCCTCAATGGGCTCGGGACGTGTTTCCGACGTTCATTAGCAATGGGCCATACAGTATCGTAGAACATCTACAAGGTTCTCATACGGTTTTGAAAAAAAATCCGCTCTATTGGAATGCCAAGGACGGCGCTAAAACGGAAACTCTTCGATTTTCGATTATTGAAGACCCTCTCACGGCCTACAACGTATTCCTCGCTGGAGACGCCGACTGGTTTGGAGCCCCCTTTTCTCCCTGTACCCCTCCAGAAATCCTTAAAAATCTTGAAAAACAGCACCTTCTTCGCTCGCTTCCAACGGCTCTAACAAGAAGACTGGATTGTTGCGTTTCAAAGCCCCATTTGGCCTCTGTAAAGATTCGAAAAGCCTTTGCCTGTGCGATTAACAGAAAGGAGCTTGCGTCGTTGTTCTTTGTTGGCGAGAACGAACCGGCCGCAAGCATTGTTACGAAAACCATTTCTCTTCTTCCCTCCCCTCAATTTGAAGATGGGAATGTTGAAATGGCACGGAGGCTGTTTGCAGAAGGGTGTGCCGAGCTTGGGCTTACGGCGTATCCCCCTCTTTCGATTCTGACAAG
>JAJZPP010000154.1 GCA_021811115.1 bacterium
AATTTTTCCAACTTTACGGGTCATCTCTCTCACAATCGACCAAAAAACCCCAGATGCCTTCTTCTACTATGATGGGGCCATTTCAGAAGAAGACCTAGAATCAGTTAGTTTGATGATCACATATTTTGGGGTTAATTTCTCCGATGGTCTCAGGGATATGAGTTGGGAATATACACGTGTTGATTACCCACATCCAATTCTCCATATACCTGGAGAATGCGTTTACGCTAGAAAAGAAAATCCTCCGCTTGTTGTACCGAAACGAGGAGTTCTTATAGAACCATGGATGGATAGGTGGTCAAAAATTGCTCTTGCTCTTCAAAGAGCACTACTCAACAACGTTTTTCCACAAATCAGAAAGATTAGCGTTGATTATACAGATACTACCGCCACCATCCATGCTATAGTCGATGGTCCTATTTCGCGCGATGATGAAAGGTCTCTAGAGTTAGTTAAACACTATTTTTCCATGCAATTCCCGGCAGAAGAAATGGTCCAATGCGAACTTATCGTGACTCAAATCGATGCTCCTCAACCTATGCCTGGATACACTGTTCTTGGTTATCTCCGAAAGGAAACGTTGAATTATCCAAACAAGCCCACGCAGTGCTGAAAAATTGAGGTAAGGGGGGTCCCCTCTGGGGTACTTACCTCAGTTCTTTCAGCACTGATCCTCAAAAATGGAGCATGTGGGGCGGCCCGTAGGATCCGATTTCGCAGACGGGAATAATCGGCATCTCGAGCAAGAGCAGCTGCTCAGCCCGTTTCAGCACCTTGTTCCTCGATGGTTGGGGCATCCGTTTAGCCTGTTCTATGAGGAGGGAGAAATTATCGTGTTCCCAAAATGTGGCGTGAGAGGGAGAGTCTTGGAAGGAAGTAAAGGCAAAAAGTGGATCCCGGCAGCAGTTTTGGGTGGGCGCCCCCACAATATCGGATAGAGAGGGTTTTTCGTAAAAATGGTTCCACTCAAGGACGTTGAGGGAGATAGGGGTGTCAAATATTTTTTGCCACGCCTCAATAGCCTGTCCGGCAAGTTTTTTAAGAGGAGGGTGGTTGGGAATGACCATCGTGAGCGGTGGGCAGAACAGTTTTTGCTCCTCCATCCCCTCTCGGAAGAGGTAGGCGGCGTAATCGGGATCGTAGGGAATGGGGTTTTTGTCTGAAAGGAGCGACAGCTGTGAGGGCAGGAAGCTACTGGCTGGTCGAGAGACAGAATTTGCGTGAGGGAGGAGCGAGTGGCGCGGCAAGGCATAGGAAAAGGCTCGACGAATCTTTGGCGAGCGGAATGGCACTTTTTGCGTATTGAGGGAGAACCAGAAGAGTTCATGCTCAGGAAAGGCTGGGAACCGCTCGATTGGACCATCAGTTTGGGTGAGCTCAATTCGGTCGTACGGGATTTTCTCTTTTTCCCAGTAGTGAGGGTTCTTCTGCAAGGTAACCGTACTGTTGCCATTCTGTGAGCCACGAACGTAGGGGCCGTTAAAGACGTGGTAGGATGAACCAAAGTAGGCCAGAGCCGGATGGGTTGCGTCAAACGCCTGTGAGAGGGGCGAATAGATCCAGTGGCAACACAGGTCGAGGAAGTGGGGAAACGGGTATTCCAATTCCACGGCGAGCAGGTTCGGAGCGAGGGCGTGGACGCCCAGACAGTCGGCAGGAAGCTGATTGTTCTTGATCGCTTTGGCATTTTTTATAGGGAAGAATAGGTGGGGAAAGGGGTTCTTGAAGGTGGGGTTACAGTAGGTTTTCCAGGCGTAGACAAAATCGCCTGCCGTGAGTTGTGAGCCATCTGACCAAAAACTGTCTTTGAGGTGGAAGAGGTAGGTTTTGTTGTCGTTGAGCACATTAATCTGCTTAGCGAGCGCAGGCGTTGGCATGCCGTGCGCATCAAACCGCATGAGCCCTTCGTACAGGAGCCTCAGGACAGGTCCTGCCGAGTAATCGTAGACCAGGCGCGGGTCGAAGGATGGGGCTGTTGCGATAGAGAGCTGGAGCACTTTTTCGTGAGTTCTATCATGCATGGTGTTGAGCCGTTCGTGTACCCAGGCGAGCAATCTCTGACGCATCGAAGGGTCGTCTTGGAGGCATAAGACGAAACAGTACTGTTGCCCCTCTTCGAATGTGTGGCAGATGGCCACCTGGTTTTCTGGGAGATTAAAGGGGGTTTGTAAAATCTCTTCTTTGGTAAAGTTTTTGGCCGATATAAAACCGATAAAAAGCTCTCTAGCATACTCTTCGACGATGGGGACGCGTGAAGGTTTGGCACGCAGCTTTTGAAATTGGTGAAAGGCTGTGAGGATATGTTCTGGGCTTAAGAGGCTCTTCATGATGCTTGGCATCAGCGAGGTGATGAGATTCTCGATGATGAACAGATCCTTTTTCTCGTCGGGACGCAAGTTGAGTTTGACAGTCTGGAGGAGGCGGTCGTGCTCGTACATGAATCCGCCGTTTAAGTCTCTGAGCCTCCCAAAAGTCTTTTCCAAGTAGCGGAGGACGGCTTCTCGCGCTTTTATAAAATCAATGGAGCGGTCTCTTCGGAAAAAATGGGTTTTGCGGCACTGCACCAAGAACTCAAGCCCCTGCTTGACGTATGACTCTTTGAGCGTATCGAGGAGGGATGCGTTGAGGAGGATGCTTCGAATGCTCTCAGTGGCTGCTAAGGAGACCGGAATATTCTTCTGGGAGTTCTTTATGACGCGCACGAGCGTGACATAGAAGGAGATCATCTCGTCGGTCTGTTCGTGGTACTGGATGATGACATTGGGTTTGTCGTTAATCCGAGTGATCTCTTGGTTCAGCAGGAGGAGGTTTCTGAGGAGGTCATCATCGTTCTGTGGGATGTCGATGCGGCTGACCACCTTCTCGATAGCGCCAAGAAGGTCTCTCTCAATCTCTTTTCTCGCAAGATGGTGACTTTTGAGCGGTCGTACAG
>JAJZPP010000155.1 GCA_021811115.1 bacterium
AACGATTTTGCAATGCTGATATCTTTTAATATCTTTTTTAAATCGTCGAATAGGTTTAACTCGCAGCATTTGGCTCTAGTCCCATCGCTTTCCAAAATTCATCAAGAGTGGAAAAAACCTTCCCTTTTTCTTTTCTTGAATCACGCAGGGCTTTTTTCGTCTCTTCGTTTGGCACATGTTCTCGATGACAATGTTGGCCGCACTGTTTGGGCATTTGTTTACGAGCAAACGACAAAAGAAATTCACTAATGGTCGATCGATTCTTTGCAGCCAACATCTTGATAAACATTTTTTCATCTGGTGAGCATTCAATGGTCAATCTCACCTTTTCCGGATGGGAATGCATACAGTACCTCTTCATCTACAAACATGATTATATCAAAAAGTGACAATTACACAAAGAACAACAATATCTAGGTGCGGTTGCTCAAAAAGTGAATTTTCCGAGATTTTTGTTCGCAGACCAATCGTTCTGGCAGATTATGCTTTTGAGAGATGTCTCAAATAATTTATTCACGGGAATTGCTGGCGTTTCACTTCAGCGATTGACAGAATAACCTTTTCTACGCACACTGCTCCATTGGGTTAACCTACGTTTGCGGAGGAAGGTATGACAACCAGTGTCATGTTAGGACAGCGCGAGCCGGCTGTGGTAGAGACGAGTGTAATGCCTTATACCAGAAAAGAGAGTTACGAATCATTTTCTGGGGTAACTTTACGTGTCGCCACGCTTACCTATGATCTCTATGATCGTCAAAAGGAAATGGTAGTGCTCTACTCACCCGATGGAAGGGTAAATGGGTATAGGACTGGAATGAAGTTGGGGCGACTTCCAGAGCAGGCGGAGAAGCAGTGCAGGGATTCGCTCTTTAGTTGGGTGGTTCTCAACTATGTATGCCCTCATGAAATTACCACGAGGTTCTAAGGAAGCGTCTGAATCGTCTCAGCAATGAACGTATCCCACTTGTGTTGCCACGCTTTCAGAAGAGCCGCCTTGTGATCAGGATCTAGGGAACTGTATGTTATCGAATTGAGGGCCAGTTGTTTGAGCGCTCGAAGGTCGAGCTCCCATGCGACGCACGCCTCCCAAAAGTCGGCTGTGACCCCTTTATACCCAAATATTCCAGGATCATCTGGGTTTAGAGTCACAGCTAACCCTGCATTCAGATAGGTAACGGCAGGGTGATTTCTGAGGTCTTTCACATATCCCAATATCTGATTGCTTATGGGGCATGTCTCAATGGCGATCTGAGCCTGTTTAAATTTCTTCATCAGGAACGGGTTCTTCACAAGGGATAAGCCATGGCCTACCCGTTTGGAATTCAGTAAGAGCACATCGTACAGTTCGTTGTTGAATATCAAGTGGGAATTGTCTGGCGAATTGTTAAAGGGCCAATTGGTCTCTCCGGCGTGGAAATAGTACGGGAGCGGTGTGTTTTCTCTTTGGGCAAGGCGGTTTATTTCGAGCAAATCGTCGAGGTAATAGAGAATTGTATGCCCTTTGTCTTCCTCTCCAGAAAGTCCAAAACCGGAAACAATCTCTGGATACTGTTTTCGCAATCGTAAGGTCTCTTTTGCCGCCTCGAGGACGTTTTGTTGGTCCTTATAGCGGAACCCATTACAGATAACCTTGAGCGAAAAGAAGGGATACTGTTTCTGGATTTCCTCAGAAAGCTCTTTATACATGAGAATGAGCGGTTCTTGAGGGGCGTCCTGTAATTCAATAGACTGGATAGTATCCTCTTGGATTAGTTGGAGGAGGGCATTCTTGAGAAAGGTTTTGTAGACATTCGTGTCGGCAAGGACCCCAGAATAATAGTAAAAGCAGCCTTGAAACTTCTCCCACACGTCAGGAAGGCACAGGTCCTTACTTGTCATAACAAATGATTCATACAGCCTTTGATCAAACGCTTTCGGGTCTTCCTCCTGTTGTCGTAGAGTTCTGACAGATTCCCACGGGCCTTCTGGAGGGGCCTCAAAGAGCCGAATCGATCCAGGCAGGAGATGGTTATTTTTTTCTCCCATATACATGTAGCAATCGGCTCGATAGGTGACCGTGTTGACAATCCATCGCAGATCCCCTAATGCTATGGCGTGAGCATGTAAAACAGCCCCCTTGGGCATTTTTTGAAGAAAGCGGTAGAGGGGGGAGCTTTCGATCTGCTTTTGGCAGGTAAGAAAATTGCGGTTCGGGAGAAAGGGTGAGGCTGAAACTTCCGCAGCGAGGAGCGTCTGGAGGTAGGTGTTAACACGCTCCTCATCTGGCGAAAGGGTTACCTTGGCTGCAAAACTCTGCTGTTCTGCGTTGGCAATCAGGGCTGAGCGTTGTTGGAGGTATTCGTCTGTGGTGAGAGACGGACCAGCGTTGACCTGCCCGAAAAGATTGAGGCAACCGCTGAGGAGTGCTAGAACAGCAAACAGTCGTCTCATGGAACCTCCTCTACTGATTTTCTGGCGCAAGCACCGCTGTAATCACCTGTGGACAGAGCTCGTTCATTTCGCCTGTCTGGTCATTGTAGGCGTATACGCTTGACTCGCCACCATAGTACCGGCCGCCTGCATACATGGCGTGGACAGCCAGTTGGTGCTCGTCTCTTCGTACAGTGATAGCAACAAGCTGAGTTTTACACCCCTCTTTTTCGATCTTGATCACATGGGGTCGGTTCTTGGTGAGTGTGACAGTTGTTGGCGTATGCCCATGAGGGTATCCGTCAACGGTGACGCTCGCACCTACCGGTTCGGAGATGATCGGTATCTCTTGGGTGGCAATCTGGATTGGCCTTGGGTGACAGCCACTCAGCAGCAGCAAGAGTGGGAGGCCAAGCAGGAGATAGGTAAAACTGCAAGTGCTCAATAAGTTGAGGTAAGGACCCCGGAGGGGACCCCCCTTACCTCAACTTTTTCAGCACTTGCAA
>JAJZPP010000156.1 GCA_021811115.1 bacterium
CGTACAACATCCAATTGGTCGTTTTATTTCAAATACCGGCGCATATAGTCAAAGAAGAGCAATTACATCTCCAGGTACAAAAGGTTCGCTCGTGGCTGACATCAAGTAAGGTAGCCAACTGTATAGAGCTTTTAGGTTTTGACTATAACCTCACCGCACTGCCCAAGGAAATAGAGCAGTGTACAGCTCTTCAGAGCCTTATTTTAAGGGGAAATCATCTTAGAACCTTGCCAGCGGGGCTTGATAAACTCCCCCTTCTTCGTCGCATCTCATTGGAAAAAAACGATTTCAAAAGAGTACCTCAAACACTCTTCTCCTGCAAAAAGTTGAAGCTGGTTGAGTTGAGTTATAATCAAATACCTCTGCTCGCACCCCCCACAGTTCCGACGTTTTTCATTCTAGAAGGCAATCCTCCCTCCTCCTCAGCACCAAGCTCTTGCCGGTGTCAGATCCAGTGAGTTTACTGAACTACGGAAAGCCTTTCAAGAGTACTGAAGAAGAAGGCGATCTCGCTTCGTGCGGTCTCAACGGCATCAGAACCGTGTACCAGATTCCGTTCGCGATTCGCTTCCGTAACATCTTTGCCAAAGTCGCCCCGAATGGTTCCTGAAGAAGCCTTGAGAGGATTTGTTTCCCCCATAAGAGCTCGGTATTTGCTGACAGCGTTTTCGCCTTCGAGAACCATCGCAATAATCGGACCACTCGCCATAAACGTGCAAAGGGCATTATAAAAAGGTTTCCCTCTGTGGACTTCATAAAAATTGCACGCTTCCTCGAGGGAAATGCTCGTCATCTTCGTGGCAACTATTTTTAAGCCAGCATTCTCTATGCGACTCATAATCGCACCAACACACCGCTTCTCTAACGCATCTGGTTTAATAATGGATAATGTGTACTCTACAGCCATCTTACTATCTTCTCATTTGGTTCATGGAGGAGGAGAGTATATCCGATGATCTGGATAAATGACAAAGAGACTTCTGTTTTCCAAAATCGTACTGCGGATTGATCACCATGGTTATATACCCATGGGTTTGTTCGACCCAATCAACGATCCCGAGAGTTTTTTCTATAAATGCCCGAATTCGTCGGAGTTCCTCTTGCCAGACACGGGGCTTGAGCATATATTCCCATACAACCTCGTTTTGAGACTGAGCGCAGTATAACAAGATGAGAGAAAAACAGCTTCTTCCTTTTGGGTTGGTCCGGCTATACTCTAGAAACAATCTTTAGGAGAGAATATGGCACAAGTAACCACCAGCGATATGAAACCGGGCCTCAAAGTTATTGTGGATGGCCAGCCGTACACCATTGTCGGCAACGAATTTGTGAAACCTGGAAAGGGGCAAGCATTTAATCGACTCAAAATCAAGCATCTCATGACGGGGCGGGTCATCGAGCGCGTACTAAAGTCTGGTGAAAAATTGGATCTTGCCGACGTCGTTGAATCCTCTATGCGCCTGGTCTACCGCGAAGCGGATGGGGCGGTCTTCATGGATGATGCCACCTTCGAACAGATCACCATCTCCAACCAATGCATCGGCGACACAGCCTCCTGGCTGAAAGAGGATCTTCTCTACACGGTCATCTTCTACAATAATGCCCCGATAAGTGTCCAGCCGCCGACATTCCTCGAGCTCGAGATCATTGAGACAGCCCCAGGAGCCCGTGGAGACACTGTTTCTGGACGCGTCTTGAAACCGGCCGTTGTTGAGACAGGCGCCAAAATCCAAGTCCCCATCTTTGTCAATCAAGGGGAAAAGATTAAAGTGGATACGCGCACCGGTGAATACGTCAGTCGGGTGTAAACGAATCGTCGAGCGCCGTGCAGAGGTTTTGGCCTCGGCACGCGCCTTCTTTGCCCAGCGCAACATTCTGGAAGTCGACTGTCCTGCGTTAACTCAGAACGCCTCTGTTGACGTCAATATCGATCTGTTCACAGTGGTCTCTCCACTCCATGGCACCCGCTACCTCTTTTCCAGCCCAGAATATGCCATGAAACGGCTCTTAAGCCAGGGCTCAGGCGATATTTACTACCTTGGCCACGTCTGGCGCCATGAAGAGGCGGGCCGAAAACATGCTCCAGAGTTCCTCATGGCAGAGTGGTACCGCATCGGCCTCTCATTCCAAGAGATGATCGAGGAGACGCTTAGCTTCATTGAAACTATTATCCCAAAACGCCACCACACGCTCCTTTCCTACCAAGAGGCGTTTCAACGGTATCTGAACCTTGACCCTTTTCACACCACACGAGAAGAGCTCCTCAGCGCCTGCTCCGATATAGAAGGCTACCCTCTTCTGGAAAGTTCAACCGATGATCTTCTCACTCTCCTCCTCGCCATCAAAATCGAACCCCACTTTGACGAGGCGGCCCTGACGGTCCTGTACCACTATCCGCCCACGCAAGCGGCCCTGGCACGCCACACTGTGAGCCAAGGCCATGCTGTTGCCGAGAGGTTTGAGATCTATGCAGGAGGGCTTGAACTGGCCAACGGCTACCACGAGCTGGCCGATCCTGTTGAGCAGCGCAAGCGATTGATTGAAGAGAATGAGACACGTAAGGCCAAGGGCAAGGCCCCATACCCTATTGACGAACCGTTCTTACAAGCGCTCGAGTCCAACTTCCCGGATTGCTGCGGCGTTGCTGTAGGCATCGACCGCCTCATCATGCTGGCAGAGAAGGCCTCCTCCATAGCAGATATCATGCTGCTGCCTTGGACTCTAAATCTTTCAATGCATCTTCAAGCTGGTCATCTGTCATTCGTGTCGCGGGGCTATAACGAACTTTCGGAGTACCCTACCAGTTCCGCAATCAGACCTAGTACAACATCCCTTAAATCCCTTGAATAGATGGCATGTATTTTTTTGCAGATTAAACTTTGTATACCATGGCTTA
>JAJZPP010000157.1 GCA_021811115.1 bacterium
GACGATAGACAGGGCGGTTTGAGTCGTTGGTTTCGCGCGTGTGGGGAATGAGCGCTTTGGAAAAGTAGAGAGCATTGCCTTTGCAGTCAAAGGTGACCGTGGTCCCCGTCGTGCTGCCAGCCTGCTTGCTGGCGACAAAATTCTGGAGCGCGGGCCCTTTGAGCTGAACAGCAGGCGTCGCCATACGGATAGAAGAGTCTGAGAGCATGGCTTCAAGCACCTGCTCGATGACCCAGGGAGGCGTGAGCACGGCATCGCCTTGAAAGCTAAAGTAGATGGTGTGCTTTCCAGCAAGGTGACGGGACGTTTCTGCGACGCGATCGGTACCGGTACGGCACTCTGGGCTTGTGAGAATGACGTTGGCCCCAAACGACTCAGCAAATGCTTTGAGGCACTCATCGTCTGTTGCGATGAGTGCCTCGTCAGCATTCTTGACTGCTGTAGCGATGCGCCACACCCGCTCGATCATCGAACGACCACGAATAACCGCCATCGGTTTATTGGGATACCGTGTGGAGGCCATACGGGCTGGGATTACGATAATAGCGGTTTCAGGCATACGGTTTCCTTTCTTTACGCCGGCATCCCCCTTCCATCCCTGGCATGAAATTGGTCTTCCGACACGAGAGCGCCCTTCCAGTACCATTCAGTAAGAGATTGTTCCGCAAGGTAGGTTTTCGAAGGGCCGTGCCGCTCGTCGGCATGCCACGAGATCTCCTCGACCACATCCTCACTGCCTGGACGAAAGTGGAGCTCTGTTCCCTCTTTCTTCCCAAGAACATACGGCACTTGTCTAATCGGCTGTCCGCTCTCAAAGAAGACTTGGAGGCCATCCAAAACCCCTTGCTTCCACTGTTCGATAGAGAGAGGCTCCCCATTTTCGAGGAAGTTGCGGCATTGGCCATGTCGTTTGCCGTTCACTAAGGCAACAGATTCACGGAGGAGGCCGTTTGGGTAAAAAGATTCTTTTAGAACAAGCTCGGTGCTGACATACTGCTCACGGCTGACAATATCTCCAGAGCGAGTTCGTTCGATCTTGATTCCCGTCCCAGCAATGATGGCAGCTTCCAGCTCTCCATCGATGGTAAAGTACTGGGCTTCGCTCAGACGGTTGTTACTATGCTCCTCAATGTACCGTGGGCACCCTTCATCATACCAAGCGCGGATCACACGAAGGCCGTCGGGGAGCCATTCCTCTTGGTATTTGGAGGTGCCTGTCTCATAATTTTTGGCGGAGAGCGTAAGCCTACCTTGTGTGTACTCTTCGGTCCGCTCAACAATCTTGCTATGGGGGAATGACCAGGTGCTCATTCCGTGAAGCACACCGCCCTGGTACTCGCGTCTGACCTCGACGCCATTTTTCAAGTACTCCACAACCTCTCCATTCGACCCCTCGGCCTTCCACTCTTCCTCTTGGACTTGAGGCCCGTAGGCGTGGTAGTAGGCGGTTTTCACCACTTGGTCTGATGAAGATTTTGTGCAACTGACGCAGACCAGTAAGGTTACTGCGACAGATCCCCATTGAAGATACCATTTCATACCGTGACTCCAATCGATTGGCTAACATTGTGGACGAGCTTTACAAAAGCTTCGTCTACCTCTTCCTGCTCGAGCGTTCGAGTAGGATCTCTGAATATGAATCGCAAACTGACGTTTTTCTTTCCAGCACCAATTCGCTCATGTCGGAAAATACTGATCAGTTGGATCGCCTCAACGCTTACAGGCCGAAACCTCGTGATAGTATCGAGAAGCTCTTGGTAGGAGAGCGATTCTGGCACTGTCACCGTCCAATCCCGCTCAATGCAGGGGTACTGCGCTAATGGTTTCATGGAGGCGAGCGGTGTGGATTGGGCAAACAGATCTTGGATGTCAAGTTCCAGAAAATAGATTCGCTGCTGGATATCCAATGAGGCACGCACTCGAGGATGGATCTCCCCTAACATGCCCACCTGCTGTCCTCCAAGGAAGACGACCGCCTGTCTCTTATCGTGAAAGAGTCCAATAGATGAGGGTCGGATGGTCAATCCACCGATTCCCATCTTCTCTTCCAACTCTTCTAAGAGCCCTTTTATGTCATAGAAATCAAACTCGGATTCCTCATCTGTGAAGTGGTGTGGAGCCCTTTTTCCGGAAAGGAGGATGCCTGCCACGAGTCGCTCGGTGAACTTGCCCTCAGAGCGGAGGTGGACCGATCCGATCTCAAATGCGGCGACCGATTTTTCGCTATGGGCAATATTGCGGTGGAGGCAGTCAACAAGCCCTGGGAAGAGAGAGGGACGTAAGATGGACTGTTCGGCGGAGACAGGGTTCATCACTTTGATGATCGCATGGCTTGCTACCGGCTGATTCTCTACCAGCGCGACGAGGCGAGGGCTGATGAGATCGCAGGTGATAAACTCCTGAAGTCCAAAGGAGGTGAGGAGGCGACGGAATGTGTGCTCACAGGTATACAAGGGGTGGTCTGGCAGCGAGGAGGGGAAGAAGGAGACGTGACTTTTGCACCGGATGGACTCAAGCCCGATTAATTTGGCCACATCCTCAATGAGATCAATCTCCTCGGTAACATCGTGACGATAGGGTGGAACCGTAATCGCCATCGTATCCCCATCCACCCAGTTGGAAGGATAGCCTAGTTTTGAAAAGACCTCTTCCACATCGTGTTGGCTTATTTCAATCCCAAGGATCGTTTGGACACGCGACCGTCGGCAGGTAAATTCTTTTGGGGGGACCGCTTGACGCCCGGAGATAGCAACAGCCTGGAGCGTCGCTGTGGGGATTTGTGAGTGGTAGAGGTGCCAGAACAGCTGGGCTGCCTCGAGGAAACCGTTTGGATCGATG
>JAJZPP010000158.1:0-287 GCA_021811115.1 bacterium
AAGGAACTTTTCGGAATATCCGGAAATATCTGATTTTGCCTCGTACACAAAAAAGTATTTTTGGTATAAAATTTCTACCAACCACATAAGGTGTAAGATAATACTATGAATATTTCGTCAATTCCTTTTTATAACCCTACGATTCCTTTATCACCAGAATCAACTCAGATTTTCCAAAAGCTCGAGGCCATCACCACCCCTTATTTCTTCAGGCCTGATGCCGCTTTGGTCAACCGGTTGCGAAAGATCGCCCCTGTGGAATTGGCCAAAGTGCTCCAGTGCTTTTT
>JAJZPP010000158.1:297-2837 GCA_021811115.1 bacterium
AAGGAAAGGTTTCGGATCCGAGGAAATTGTTGGATCGACTGGCAACGGTGATCCCTTTTGCCGCCCTGCAAGAGGCTGTCAAGAAGGATGTCCCCGATGCCTTGAAGGAAGCCAAACAGATGTTCGAGGAAGCCAAGCTCTACCTCCAGACAACACAAGAAAAATTTTCTCTTTCGCTTCGCGTGCGTCTGCTACGGATTCTCGATGGAATCATCTCTTGTGTAGAGAGCATTCTCAATGGCTTTGGTGTCGCCCATTTTTTTTCAGCCACTGAAGGAGATGTTCGAGATGAATGGAAATCTGAAAAAATCATGATGCTTCTCCACCTGGCAACCCTTGTCGCCTCGCTTGTTGTCCCTCTCCTGGGCGCTGTCAAAGCTGGACTGATTATAGGTGGAACGCTCCTCACGATCGCTGCCCTCAGCATTCTCTGGCCGTTCATTAAACCAAGGCCTCATCAGCTTCCGAAGGCAATCAACCTGACGCGCCAGGTCCAAAACGGGGAGATTGTCGGACAAGGCCGCAAAGAATCTTTGGATGAGATTGCTTCCATTTTGACGAGGAACCGACACGCCCTCTTAATCGGACCTTCCAGAGTAGGCAAGAGCCTTACCGCCAAAGCGTTTGCTCTCGCCGTCGAGAGGGGAGATTACAAAGAGCTACGAGGCAAAACGGTCTTTATCTTCAATACTACCGACCTGATCGATCAAAAGACTATTTTTAGTGGAGGCAATACGATCTTAAACCGCATAAAGGCCCTCATGGGCCGTTATGGCGATGATATTATCCTTGTCTTCGATGAGATTTACAAGGCGTGTCAGAACAAGGCGCAGATTGGGAATCAGCTGTTGATGCTCTTGGACCGAGGTGGAGGGTTTCCTCATGTCATCGGGATTACAACGGCTGATGAGTACAAGTCCATGAAGAAAGAGCATGAACCGTTTTCTCTCCGTTTTGACACGGTTGAGATTACCAATACGAGTCGGGATGAGACGATAAAAATTTTGGGGCAGACGGTGCTGCACCATCCAACACCTCTCCTCCTTGAAGAGGGGGCGCTTGAGACGATCTACGATCAATCGGGAGAAAAGGGGCCTCAACCGGCTCGATCGTCAGGGCTTTTAGAGCGGTGCATCAGTTGTATAGACAGGGTGCAAAAATCTCCAGCCGAGAGGCAGAAAACTGAATTGGAAAATCGGATCGCCTCATTGCGATCACAACTCTTCTTCACGCGGCAGAATAAAAAGGCCATTTACGAGCAGATTCAGGAGCTGGACGCCCAAGTCCAAGAACTTCAACGGCAAGCGACGAAAGAGAAAGCCGAGATGGATGGAATCATCCGCTCCCGAGACCTGCTCGGGAAGGTGAAGGCTGAGATGTACAGCTCTGTTGTCAAAATAGAGGGAGTCGCCCAGCGAACCCTGAATGCAAAAGAGATGACTCGCTTCCTCCTCCTTCACAGCTTTTTGAACCGGATCGTAGAGTCGTCTATCATCGAACGATCAGCGGCCCTTGGAATCAAATCAGTTATTGACAATCGTCTAATCAAAGAGGCTCTTGTTTGAATATGTCAGTTTTATGTATCCCTGTGGACAGATGTTTTGCAGGCGAGTCAATTCTCCTCGACGAACAGATCGATCCATCCTTTTTGGAACTCACCGAAAAGGATGAGTTGGTTCCCGCTTCGCCAGTCCATGTCTGCGGAACCGTGTATTGCACCGATGAGTGGATCATCGCGAATGCTCGTGTCACCGCCTCGTTTCGTCTGCCCTGCTCGGCATGTAATGAAATTTTTACTTTACAGATCGAGGTGCCGGCCTTTTCTCATCAGGAGGCGGTTGAAGGATTGAAAAGGGGATTTTGGGATGTGGGGCCGTCACTTCGCGAGGCCATTTTAGTGGAGGTACCATTCTTTGTTCGGTGCGGCGGTTCGGCCTGCGCCCATATGGATGACATACAGAAGTATTTCCGGGATCCTGAGAAGGAAATTGATGGCCATCAACCCTTTCGTGATCTATAATTTAGCTCAAATTAATACCCCCACGGAGGAATTTTACCCATGGCAGTCCCACGAAACCGCTTGTCGAACGCGAGAAAAAATTCGAAGCGTGCCCATCACGCAAAGAAACCAAAAAACTTGAGCGTCTGTTCTGAGTGCGGCGAGCAAAAGCTGGCCCACGCCATGTGTAACAGCTGCGGCACCTATGCGAAACGCAAAGTCATTTCAACGGAAAGCTAGGAAGCTCTTCAAATTTTAACGTCACGCGCGAGAATGGGAGAGGAATCATAAACCTATCCCAGCTGCGCAGACTCACAAACCGCGACGGGACGCAGGTGATGAAGAATGCCTTCGCCCCTGTCTTTTCAGCCGCATATGCGGCTCCAGGTTTCATCTCATGCCTCGGCCCACGCGGCCCATCCGGAGTGATGATCAGGCTCTTTCTCGATTGAAGGAGGCGACAGCTCTCTGCCAGCGCATGGGCGCGGGCCAAGTGCCTGACGCGCAACACATGCGTGTTGGGGTACTGCATTGCCAATTC
>JAJZPP010000159.1 GCA_021811115.1 bacterium
AATAGCGCACCATAGAGGCTTAACTTTGGTAAAGAGAGATGTAACGATTACACGGTTTATGCCAGCTAAAGTCTTGCAACATTCCGCGGAGCATAACCTCTTCTCGCACTACAGGCTCTCGAAGGTGTTTCAGAGCCCTGCAAAACGCTTCATTCAAGCTGGTATCGTCGGGCGAATCAAAGCAAAAACCATTGGCAGATGCTGATGGCGTATCAATGTCGATAATGGTGTCGGCCAAGCCCCCTGTGTGTCTGACAATAGGCGTTGTCCCATACTTGAGGGCGATAAGCTGTGTTAACCCACATGGTTCAAAAATGGATGGAACCACAAAGAGGTCTGCTGCCGCATAGACACGGTGTGCAAACGGCTCGTCGCTCATGAGGAAGATCGCTCCCCTCCCCTCCGAACGAAGCTTCGTATCCAGTTCTGCGAAGAGACGTTCCGTCCGAGGGTCGGGAACAGAGCCGAGGAGAATGCCCTGGATATCAAACTCTTCTGCTCTCGAGAAGAGGTTGTGGAGTAAATCAACTCCCTTTTGGTAGACAAGTCGCGTGACAGAGGCGATGAAAGGCTTTTCTGGCCGAAAGGGAATGCCAATCTGATGAGACAAAACCTCACGGTTGTTTCGCTTCGCCTCAAGGACGACTCTTGCCCCCTGATGGGCCGCATACCTCTCGACGAGGAAGTGATCCACTTCTGGGTTCCAATAGGAGTAATCAACACCATTCAAGATGCCCTCAAAGCGATCTTGAATTGAGTGAACGATCGTTTTTAAGCCTCGTGCCTCTATTCCTTCCACCACTTCGTGAGCATAGGTAGGAGAGACCGTGGTAGTGTAATCGGCTGAGAGCAATCCTGCTTTAACAAGGTTGAGGCAGCTCCTTTCTGGATCCTGGAGCAACGTTCCAAAACTGTCTGGGTGGACCCCAACACGCTCAAGATCATGTCCATGACAGAAACCCTGATACTCAAAGTTGTGGACTGTAAAGAGGTACCGAACCTTGGCTAATCTTTTTTCATGATCGTAGAGACGGCACAGCGCTGGGAGCAGGGCTGTTTGCCAATCATGCGCATGGATAACATCGGGAGACCGTTGTGTCGCGAGAATCCACTCGGCTACAGCGCGCGCAAAGAGAATGAAACAGGTGATTTCATCGCCATCGCCATAGATAGTGCGCCTCTTTCGAAAATACCCATCTTCAGTATCCAGCAGCCCAATCCGAATGCCATTCACCCGGTAAAAGGAGATGGAAGCTTTGAGGGATTTTCCGTACGGAAACGTCTCAAACCACTCTTTTCTCCCATCCTCTTTGAGCTGATCGGCATTGATAACGCCATAGAAGGGAATGATCACAAGAGGATCGTGTCCCTTCCATTCCAGCTCCCGAGACAGCCCCATAAGCACATCTCCAAGACCGCCTACCTTGGCAATGGGGGTCAACTCCGATGCTACCTGTATGATTTGCATACTACACCATCATTACGATACAACTTCCGTTTCTAACGCAGGGGCTTTCTGACGCACGTCAAACGAGATATCCCGCCTCAACTTCCAGATGGCACTGGCGTTCAGAACCAAGAGGAAAAATTGAACAAACGACATCACAACAATCGCCTGCCTATTATCAACGAACGAGAAGGTCAAAAAGGCCACGATGGCATACACGTAGTACAACCTCTGCCCCCATTTTGGAAGCATAAATCGCACCGTATGCATCCCTGCCGTAAAGTACGTGATAATTACTGAATAGCCTAAAAGGGACAAGAAAAAAGGCATAAAAATATTCATGTATGGAAAATATTTACCCAACGCCTCTTGAACTAAAAGAGAACTGTCAAGATTTTCTTTCCAAGTTCCTGTCGACAACACGAGCAGAATGCTCAGCGAACAGACGAAGAAGGTATCCATCAACACTTCAAAAATGAGCAGGCTTGCTTGCCGCTCAGGAGTGGTCGACGAGCTGGCACTGTGGATAATCGAGGCGTACCCTACACCCATATCTGTGCTGTAGCAGCCTCGTTGGACCCCCAGGGAGAGCGCCAGCATCACGGTACTTCCGAGGAACCCCCCTTCAGCCGCCCGTACAGTAAAGGCGGAGTGGAAAATATCGGCGAAGACGGTTGGCAAAAGCGAGATGTTGCACATCAAGACATAAGCTCCCATCGTGACATAGACAGCAACAAGTACCGGAATCAGGAACGAGGAGATGGCGCCGATCCGTTTAAACCCACCTCGCTCAATCAGGATAATGATTGCGAGAAACGCGAAGGCGGTCATACATTTACTGACACCCAGGGCGTATGAGGTAGTGGAAGCCACAATACCAAACTGGTACACCTCGACGCCATATACCCCCAAAAGCAGGCAGAAAAGGGTTGGGAGCCAGCTGTTCTTAAAGGCATCCTGGATAAAGTACATAGGGCCACCTCGATGGGATCCATCGGGCAACACGCGACGGTACTTCATGCCAATATAGACTTCAGAATACTTGATGAGAGAGCCGATAATCGCCGTCATCCAGATCCAGACGAGCGTTCCAGGCCCCCCAATTTGGACGGCCGCCGTCACGCCGACCACATTCCCAATGCCGAGGCTTCCTCCGATAGAGGCAAAGAAGGCTCGAATGGGGTGAAGGTTGGTCGAAGAGGCGTGACTTTTCGAGAAGGCGGCCACAAAGTTTCGGAAAATATCGGGGAACCGTCTGAGTTGAACAAAACGGGAGCGGAGCGAAAGGTAGAGGCCAAGAAAAATGACAACGGGGAACCCTACATATGCCCACAAAAAGTCAACC
>JAJZPP010000160.1 GCA_021811115.1 bacterium
GTCTGTCCGTGGGGAAGACTTGAATGACCATACCCCTGGATGATGGCGTAGCTGGCTTTCTGGTTCCCCACTTCCGGTAGCGTAGAGTCGTAACTTGGAACATGCCAGTCATGGGGCGAGGCAAAAAAGGTGTACTCCCTCGGTACAGGATTTTTCAAACTGGCGGACCAGTCACGATCCAATTGGGATTGACGCTCTGATCCTGCGGGCATCTCCTCGTAAACGCTCTTTGATAAAAACCAACCTAGATGCCATCTCTTGGCCCAACTGGCCATCGTCGACCCTCGGCACGCCCCTACAATACTGACGACCCGAAGTTTGGTAATATTCCCACAATTTTCCGGCTTTGTAATTTGCGCCTCAATAGCCATGGAAATCCTCCCTCCGTTGGATATCCCCACCAACACCAGTTCTTTATCCCCTTGGGTTGCGGCCCACTTACTGATTTCGGCAAGAATGGGCCGTACCAGCTCATCGAGAGGCGCATTGCCTCTTTTAAGAATACGGGGA
This sequence comes from bacterium, assembly GCA_021811115.1. Classification (GTDB taxonomy): domain Bacteria; phylum Chlamydiota; class Chlamydiia; order Chlamydiales; family FEN-1388; genus JAJZPP01. The sequence continues at coordinate 511 of JAJZPP010000160.1, forward strand.
ATAAAAATATCTGTTTGCGACACATCCCGCTTCATCACTTCATCCAGGACGCCTTTAAACTGGGAGGGGCTGGAGTTAAGACCGTGGAGGCAGACAATCAGCCTCCTCTTCGATAAGAGGCGGCTATCAGCGGTGATAAACGGAGCCATTTTAGATTCGACGTGCCTGAAAACAAGGCTCACTTTGTGCCAAGCGGCGACGATGGTTGTCCCACAGCTCTTGATAAAACTGACCGCTCTGGTCATCCAGGAACCGTTTTCAAAATGGGAGATACACTCCCGTCGATTTGAAAAAAACGGGATCCCGCAAATCGTGGTGGATGGGGCCGTCCCATCGACGGGAAGAGAAATAGAGCTCATTGGCCTCCGCTGTACAAATTTCAAAGAACAATGATACAGGATGAGCGGTTTTCGCAAAAGAATTATATTATCTTTTTTTGATTGATGTTTATCCGAAAATAAGAGATACTGTAGGGGATTTTTATAAAACTGAAAAAGAAGAGCCATGAAATTTCCACGAGAGAAAATCCGAAACATTGCCATCGTTGCCCACATCGACCACGGCAAAACGACCATGCTTGATAGCCTCTTAAAACAGGCCCACATCTTCCGAGACAACCAGGCGCTCGATGAGCGCATGATGGACTCCTTTGACCAGGAGCGAGAGCGCGGGATTACGATTTTCTCCAAACACACCTCACTCCCCTACAAAGACTACAAAATTAACATCATCGACACTCCTGGCCACGCCGACTTTTCCGCAGAGGTAGAGCGCGTACTCGGCCTTGTCAACTCTGTTCTCCTGCTCGTCGATGCCCAAGAAGGGCCGATGCCCCAAACTCGATTTGTGCTCTCACAAGCGCTCAAGGCGGGTCTGAAGCCGCTCGTCGTCGTGAATAAGATCGATCGCCCCCATGCCGACCCTGACCGAGTGCTTGACGAGACGTTTGATCTCTTCATCGAGCTGGGTGCTACCGATGAACAGCTGGATTTTGCCCACTGCTACGCCTCAGGTATCGGCGGTTATGCTATCAAAGACCTTCGTGATCCACACGTTGACATGGCCCCCCTCTTTGACATGATTGTCCAGGCGGTTCCTGTCCCCGATGGCGACGAAAAAGCCCCCTTCCTCTTCCAGCCGGCCATGCTCTTCTACGACGACTACGTTGGCCGCCAGGCGTGCGGCCGCATCTTGAACGGATCGGTATCAAAGGGCTCTGCCCTTCTTCACATTGATCGATCTGGAAAAGAGAAGCGGGTCTCCATCTCCAAACTTGAAGGCCACCTTGGTCTGGAACGAATTGAGCTCGACACTGCATCAGCAGGGGATATTGTCATCCTCTCTGGCATCACCGACATTACGATCGGAGACACGCTTTGCGACTCCGCCAACGCCGTTCGCCTCCCCCCCATCCACGTGAGCGAGCCGGTTGTTTCGATCGACATACGCGTCAACACAAGCCCGTTTGTGGGCCGCGCTGGCAAATACGTGACGATGCACAAACTGCGAGAGCGGTTGGAACGGGAACAGAAAATGAATATCTCCCTCAAGATCGACCTGGCCGATCAAGAGATGATCACGGTAGCCGGGCGAGGAGAGCTCCACCTGTCCGTCCTCATTGAGACGATGCGACGAGAAGGGTTTGAGATGAGCATCGCCAAGCCAAAGGTTATTCTCAAAGAAGAGAATGGTGTGACCCTTGAGCCTATTGAGAAGGCCAATGTGGAAGTACCTGAAGAGTATGCAGGGAAAATTATTGAAGAGCTCTCCAAACGGAGGGGCGAGCTGCAACGCATCGACACCTCCCCCGAGGGGCTCTCCCAGCTTGAGTTTCTCATCCCAACACGCGGGCTCATGGGGTTCCGCAATAGTTTCCTCACGATGACGCGAGGATTGGGCATTCTTACATCGCTCTTCGACCACTATGAACCGCACAAAGGGACTATTGTCGGTAGACGTCAAGGCGTCTTAGTAGCCAATGCAACGGGTCGTGTCACCGGATACGCCTGCTTCCAGCTGCAAGATCGCGGAGAACTCTTTGTAGGCCCCGGAGACGATGTGTATGAAGGCATGGTGGTTGGGGAACATACTCGTGAAAATGATCTGTCGGTCAACATCACCCGCGAAAAACACCTAACAAACGTCCGTGCGGCTGGCAGCGATGAGAATATCATCTTAACGCCACCCCGCCGGTTTACCCTGGAACAGGCTATCGATTACATCCAAGACGATGAGCTGGTGGAAGTGACTCCGACGTCAATAC
>JAJZPP010000161.1 GCA_021811115.1 bacterium
ACCTCACGACATTATGTCGGCTATGATTCGGAAATAAATTTATGCTCAAGATACGCGATGTAATCATCATCGGTGGGAGGGCGGCCAAGGGCACGTGTGACAAGCTCCTTTCCTAAGTACCTCCGGCCATGCTGCCAGACGTTCTCTTTGAGCCAGGAACGGATTTTTTCAAACTGGCCTGCGCGAACACACCAATCCAAGTTCGGAATCGATCGCTCCATCGCCTTGTAGTAGGCGATAGCGTAGAGCGAGCCGAGCGTATAGGTTGGAAAATATCCTATGTTCCCAAACGCCCAGTGGACATCCTGGAGACAGCCCTCGCGATTGGTTTTGGGGCGGATTCCAAGAAGATCTTCCATGAGAGAATTCCACCGTTCAGGCACCTCTTTCACAGCCAAGGACCCCGTGAGGAGTTCTTTTTCAATCTCATACCGGAGGATGATGTGGAGCGGGTAGGTCACCTCATCCGCCTCTGTCCGAATGAAGGAGCTCCCCACATGGTTGATCTCGCGGTACAGCTCCTCTTCGGTTCGTGATATGCGGCCGAGGGCCTCTGTGAGGGCGCTCATGACGTGGGGAGTAAAGGAGCGGGACCGACCTATGACTGTCTCCCAAAAGCGAGATTGACTCTCGTGGGTTGCGTACGAGGCGGCCTCTGCCAACGGTGTCCCATACTGTTCAACTGGGAGGCCCGATTCGTAGAAGGCGTGACCCGCCTCGTGGAGCGCCGACATGGCTTGATCAAGAATATCGGCTGAGTGGCGCCGAACGGTGATTCGGGTGTCTGTTGAATGGATCCCAGAAGAAAACGGGTGGTCAGAGGTGTCCATACGGCCACCTGTCCAGTCAAAGCCTATGGTCGTGACGAGCGATCGACAGACCGCAAGCTGCTGGGGAAGGGTTGAGGGGAGAGGGGTCGATCTGGGGGAGGCGGGGATTGCGCGTAAAAGGCTTTTAAGCTTGGGTTTGAGCGATGAGAAAAAGGTATCAAGCTCTCCCACAGTCATCTCGGGCTCATACAGATCGATGAGGGCATTGTACGGATGGGCCTCATACCCCAGCAGCTCACACTTTTGTTTGATGAGATCCACAATCCGCTCCAGATGGGGCTGGAAAGCAGCAAAGTTATCCGCTTCTCGGGCCTTAGACCATGCGCAAAACCCATCGGAGGTAACTTTTGAAAAGGTCTCTACAAATTGGACCGGCAGCTTGTGAGCCTTTTCAAGATCGTGTGCCAGCCGTTTTATGATAATCGAACCGTCATCAGCGCCAATCGCCTGCTCCCGTAGAGTAAAGACATTTTTTGAAAACGTCGGATCATTTCTCTGGAGATGGATCATGCCAGAAAGGAGGGCTCTTTGCTCTCCTCGATGGGTACTTCCTGCTGGGGGCATCAGCGTCTCTTGGTCCCACGTGATCAAATCAAGAACACTTTCGAGCGTTTTGATGGTGCGCGCCTGGTGTACTACTGAATCAAGAATTTTCTTTTCCATACCATATCCTTGCTGCGATGAAATTGACGAAAGAGGAAAGACGGCCTAGCACGAGTGGGTAGATGGCTGTGCAGGTGGCCCAGGCCATGGTCACCATCACGATGGAACTGCTGCCAACGAGCAGATCGGACGGCCAGTGGCCTCCAGAAATGAGGCGCGGGAGGATGAAGAGGGTGGATGCGACAAAGAGGAAAAGGCCCCGTTTCCAGCCAGCGAAAAACCAGAGGAAGGTACACCATTGGAAGACGACGGCAGCGTGGTCGGCCGGGTAGCAAAAGTAGGAGGCATCTTTGACCTTTGTCCATGGGATGACTTGGGAGATCATGAAGCAGTCGGGCAAAACGACCGTCGGTCCATGGCGGGCCAATCCGTTGCCTTCGAACAGAGGGGTTGCCAGCTGTTTACAGCAGAAAATACTCACCTCAAACCAGATAATGGTGTAGAGGAGTTGGGCGACGCGGCGCCTGCGTTCTTCGCCAGTCGCTTCGAGGATGTAGACGACGAACGCGCTGATGAGGAGGAGGGAGCCAAACAGATCGGTGGTTCGTATGTTGCCCAGCGCCCAGAAGATTTGTTGTAGAGGATGGTCCACGATGGAACTATTGAGGGCGCGAAAAATCCATGTGTCGAGCGAGAGCCAAAGAGCCGATGTTGGGTGGAGAAAGAGGGTGAGGTTGAGGAGGATGGCGACAAAGTGGAGGAGAAAAAACGGTTTGGCGGCAACAAAGAAGCGGGGACGTGCGCAATCAACCATGGAAACCTCCGTGAGATAGGAGAAAGCGTCTCATCATAGCAGAGGAGGCGCCTCTTACTCAAGACGTTGCTTCCTGGTCGATGAATGCGGGGTTGTCTTTTCGAATCGACCTAACAATCTGTGCACGCAATTTGGCATACTCTTGAAGAAAACCTGATTTTTTGTCGCTTAGGTTCATGTCATCGACAAATTCTAAAAAAGCCTTTCTTTCAGACAAAGATAAGGCATTTACTTTGTCATGTAATATTTGTAGCTGATTCTCTAGCTTCTTTAGATCATCCGGTAATTTCTGTCCGAGAACTTCGCGTAGTTTGGGGAGGGATGTTTGTGCAGATTTCAATGCCGTGAGACACATTTGTAACTCAGCTTGCTTCAGTTTCTCTGGGTTTTGCAACAACGAAGTGAGCAAGATGAATCATGCAAAAAATTTGACGCTGAGTTATCAGATAAAAAAAAGGATGGAAGCTATGGCAGAGGTACCTCCGGAACTCAGATCGTTCCAAGATTTTGTTGAGATC
>JAJZPP010000162.1 GCA_021811115.1 bacterium
TCTGTTCAGTGACATCCAGCCGGGCTCTCCTCTGTTGGATTTCCTCCAAAATTTCTTTATCTACTTCGATGATTCCACTTGGAGAATTAAGGGAATGGCGGATTTCCCCAACCGGACACATGCTTGGATCTTGTCGAGTCGACTAACATTGGATGTTAGGGAATTCAAAAATGTGTCCCATATCACATTTACTCGGAAGCTCGATCAAGTCTCCAGAAAAAAAGCTGTCCACCTTTGCGTTCACATCTCCATCTCCAAATCGGGGGTCCCTTGCCGCGCAAAGGACAAATCGCGGAGCTCGGATTCCAGCCTCATTGACAGTCCATTCATTGATAACAAAATATTTCCTGGTCGTCAGAAGAGCTGTCAAGGATTGCGCATCACGAACTAGCGGTACAAAGAAACGAAGCTTGTCCTGTACAAAACGCCAAAGATGTTCAACTGTTCTTTGTTTCGCTTCACCTTCGACTTGAAGTTCATACCAGCATATTTGTCTATTAAGTCCAGGAATTCCACCTCGAATAACCAAGAGAGCATTTTGAGATAATTCTTTCTGAAATCTCCTTTCCATTTCTGTTGGATCAGATGATTCATCTGGTATGAAGCCAGCTGTTGCTGCGCTGGTTGCCGCGAAACTCACGCCCATAGGTCGCCTCCATAAAGTATGTGAAACATGTTGGCCCGCTGTTCGTGGCGTCATAGTGACCCCTTGCCGTTTTATTTTCAATCAAAATGGATTTCTGGTCCCTAAGTTGTCGTCTTTTCAGGTTACCCCCTCTCTCACGCAAAGAATAAAGGGCAATACCTCGCCCTGAGAGAGATCCTCTTCTTCTTCTAAAAGGCCTGGCCCCAACGTCCTATGCACTTCAATGGCCGCTGCAATTATAGTGTGGGTGAGATCTTCATCTTTAGCCATTTTCTCGGCGTTCTCTGCGCCTCTTTTGGCGCTAGCCTCTGCGCTGATGAAAAGATACAAACTTGGCGCATGAGATACGTTTTCTATTTTTTGTTGGCACTTCATTCTTCTTGCAACTGCTTAGGGACCATAAGTTCAGTTCAAAATCCAGCTCAAAAACCCTGTTGAGAAAAACTCACGCTCTGCTCTAGCCTATCCACCATAACTAAAAAAACAGGAGAACTTATGAGCGTAGAGAAAGCAAATGCAGGACCATCGGATCTATATATAACTCTTTGTGATTGGGCAAGACCATCCGGAACAAGTCCCTCGCAAGAAAAGAGCGCACCAGTCGAAATCCCCTGCGTTTTGTGACTTTCGACGTCAAACCGTTCAAAAAGTAAAGAACTGGAAAGATGGGTTTTCAAGTCAGTCTGCAGGGAGGTCCAAAACGGTCCTCGAGGCCAAACTGGGGCGTCTTGCCGAAACAATTATATCCCTCGTCTCTGAATCTCCGAACTATGAGGATATTCTCTTTATCATGCAAAATCTGGATGTCGTCACACGGCAGAAGACCGAAAAGCCAACGACTGAAGAGGCTAGCAAAATCAAAGAGGCAGGAACAGTTTTCAAAGAAATTATGCAGGAATTAGAAAAGCGTGGGATATCGTCGAGGACCTTACCTTGAGTTATCGAGCACATGCCAGAACGGATTGTCATTCCAGGTATGGTGAATAGCGGCCACGCTTTCAGCAATACCTGGAAAGGTTTTTGTAAACCGCACATCCCATGTGTGTTCTTTCCCAAGCCAGGCAAGGATCTCCTCTCTTGACTGCCTTCCCTCACACGCTTCCAGCCGATCCTGCAGGTTAGCTAACGTACTGGTTCGATAGGTCACGACACCACCAGAAGCCTCTACCCATGGTGGCAAGTCGATCTGACTTGAGACAACCGTGGCCCCAGCAGCCAACCCCAAAAAGAGCCTCTCATGGTACCCACGACGAATCGTAGGCACGCTATTGATGATAACCTTCGCCTGAGAACAGATATCGCTCACATGATCAAACGCAACCGGCTCATGAAACACGTAATTTGGCCGGATGATCTTCCAGTCGTCTTTTGCGCTAAAAATATGGACGCTCCTCTTCTCAAAGGTACGGAGCAACCGTTCCCGATCAAGCCCTCTCACATACCTCTCGACACTGTTTGCTAGCTGAGCCGGCAATACCGATTGCTCATCCAGGAGCCGTCGAATGGACGGGGTTTGCTCGATCGTAGAGAGGGTGTCAGCAAGAAATGGGTAGGAAGGATCTTCAAGCGCTCTCTGGGCACAAGAAACGAGTCGGTCCACATCGACAGGGGCGAACAGATGATCCCATAGATCTTTTTCACGCTCATGATCCAGGTAGGAACCGAGGAAAACAACATCGTATGGCCGTTCACTAAAAGGAAGGCAGGGACGAACACGGAACTCCTCGAGTGTCTCCTTGGCGATAGCGTGAGGAAACCAGTAGGCAGGATTGGGAGAGCGAGAGGAAAACAGGTCTTTGGAAGCCCCATCGACAAAGAGCGTCACCATGTGGGGCATGGCGCCTAACGCTGGGTGACAGTAGGTGAAGGCATCTACGGAGAGGTAGACGTGAGGAATGCCCATCGGGATGTAAAAGTACGTTTCGTCAATAAATATGTTTATAGAGAAAGTAAAGTCAGGCTTCTCATCGCGAACGACCCTTTCAAGGTCTTCAGGATCGGCCTTCCACCACTCAAACAAAACCGCATCAATCCCCTGCCTGCGGAACGCCTGTTGCAGACTCTCTGTCATGCTTGACAGCACCCCATATCGACTCTTAGGATGCTG
>JAJZPP010000163.1 GCA_021811115.1 bacterium
CCATACCAGTGACAACAGCACCCAAGTTCTGCTTGAATGCCTGTCGAATAGCAACAAGGTTATTCAAAGTCATAGATCGAAAAAGCCAGGTGTTCAAATCAAATTCAAAGAGATCATTGGATGAGAGCGGATAAAAATCCACGGCAAGGGCATTGAAAATCATATCATGGACATGCACGTTGGAGTGAATTTTGGGAATTTTCGTAATTACAGCTTGACATACGCTTTGGAGAAGTTGATACCGAAACAGTTCCAGCTGTTGTCGGAGCTGTTCTTCATACTGTGTCATGGGATCTGTTGCCTGAGAGGAAATCGACGCATAGAGAGAAGGCATAATTTCTCTGGCCGCTCGTTTGATACCACGCGCACAGTAATCACCCCCTTCTACAGCCAGTTTGAGAAGGAGATCTTGAACATCAATCTTATTTTTTTCGTAGTCAAGCGTTTTAAGATAATGGAGAATCATAGAACCATATTCAACACCATCTTCTAAATCAGCCTGCGTACCCACAACATGGGACCCATAGCGGCATTGCAACGCATGCGACAGCAGTTTCATCTGGTCTTTTACGTACGAAGCCAGGTATCGTTCCACTGTAACCTTCTCTCTTTCTGGTACCGGCTTTTTTCCCTCCACTGTTTTTCGTTCTTCCACATCTTTTCTTCGTGCCAACTCCTGAAGCAAGGAATCAAAAACAGCGACCGGATTATCTGCATGTTCTGGAAACTCTTTTTTTAACATGTCACGGAAACGATCCTCTTCCCGCAGCTTCGCTTTGATAATCTTGCAGTTAGCTTCCCAGTCAACTTTGTCCATTAATTGGTTGAGGTCTTCAAAATGGTAGTCATGGGGAATTTGGGCGGGTTTGATACATGGCTTACCAGTATAAGCGGCGTTAAGGGCAAAATGAGCGTCTGGTGCGTCCATGATTTGAGTGATCGCATCGAATGACAATTTTTTATTTTGCACTAATGGATCCCCGGCCGTTCCAACCATGGAGAGCTCTTTTGGCACCATTCGCATAAATATTCTGTCATAAATGCGCATCATCCGCAGTTTTAGTGGGGTAGAGTACGTCAGTAGAACAATGGCATTGGCTATTTTGACTACTGGCCCGCCGGTGAGGAACATAAAACCATTTCCCACAATAGTCATGTACTTTTCCATGAAGGAGCTGATTTTTTGCGGGACCAACCCAAAGGAGTCTAAGGCGCGATAGGTAAGAGCGGTCAGGATAGCACCGCCAAGATACGGATTGCCGAAAATCGTGAGGGCTACTGCAGCTGCAGCCAGGGCAACAAATAAGGCCTTGCCTGCGTATTTATGGAAACAGGCGGCAGTAAAATGGGTCGCTTTCCTTAGAAAGGAGGCTCCTTCTTTTACCGGTTGATCTTGGATATAGCTTGCGGCCAAAAAAGGAAAGACGACGAGCCCAAACGAGCAACACACCGAGATGACTTTGGCAATTCCAGAACGGAACCCCAATTGGGTGAGAGGCCTGAGTGCCGTCTCACAATAGATTGCCTGAAGTGTTTGTGGTCCTACCACGATATACGGGTTGGCGCCTTGACGATACTCTGCTTCGGTAGCGTTGGCTCTTGAGAACATATAGCCACCGAACCAGCCTTGGGAGAGCGAAGAAAGAGCATTCATATTTTTATATCCTGAAGAGATTTCAAAAGCCAATAGTCTAACAAACAGTGGTTAGTGATGCAAATGTTCTAATGCCTTGACATGCGCAAGACTAGAAGCGGCAATCGCCTCAAGGCAATACCCTCCCTCGAGAATGGAAAGCAGCCGACCGTAACAGACTCGATCGGCGACCTGTCGGACCGCCTCTGTGAGCAAACCGAAATCAGAAGTCTCTAAGCCAAGATGGCCCAAGAGGTCCTCCCGATGGGCATCAAACCCACATGATATCAAGATGAATTCAGGCTTAAAAGAGGTGAGGAGCTCGGGCAATTGCTCTTGATACAGCTCCAAGAGCCGTTTTCTGGAATCTGGCCCAGGCGTTATTGGGAAGCAGTGGCAGGTCCCATGACTCTCATTTCCTGTTCCTGGATAGGATCCTTGCTCATGGGTGCTCCAGTAGAGAATTGAGGGATCATTCCCCAAGAGGCTCTCAGTCCCATTTCCATGGTGTACATCCCAATCGACAATAGCAATTCTTCGTAAGCCATACTCTCTCTGTAGGTAACGTGCCAGGATGGCGACCGTATTGAAGAGGCAAAACCCCATCCCAATACATTTTGAGGCATGGTGGCCGGGCGGACGCACGACGACAAACCCATTTCGGCACTGCCCTGACATGACTCCATCGGCAGCCGTCAGTGCAGCCCCGATGGCGGCGACAGCCGCACGATAAGAGCCACGGCTGATCATCGTGTCGCCTGTTGAAAGCGCTGTCACTTCGTCAGAACCCAGGCAAGAACACTCTCTTCTCACCTTCCGAACATAGTCTCGATCGTGGCAGAGGAAGAGCCACTTCTCCTCGATGCGACGGCACTCCTCAATGGGAACCCCTCCCCACCGATTGAGTTCGGAAAGAATCGTTTGATAGCGAGCTGCAGATTCCGGATGGGTTGGTCCCGTCTGGTGAAGGAGGCTATCAGGAGAGCAAAAGACGATTGTTGAGACCATGAGACAATTCTCGACTGTAAGGGACCATAACGCAATAATCTTTGCCAATTTGGGTGAGCGAGACCAATTGGTCTGT
>JAJZPP010000164.1 GCA_021811115.1 bacterium
GGGCGCGGTGAACTGGAAGAGGAAGGAAATCCGCCAAAAGAATGTAGAGGAGAATACCTACCAATACCTGACAGATACGATGACGCATCCATCCACCAGCTACCGACACAAGACTCATACTCGTACCACCAATCGCACCATGATTGGTAAAAAGTGTATGTAAAGCGGTTAATTTTGAGCATCCTTTTTCATCGCAATGAGCTTCTCAATGAAATTTCTCGGGTACATGGGAGGCGTTTCTGAGAGGGCCTGCTGGTACAGAACAGTTGCTGGCGTCAGTGCGGGTAAGGAATTGGCCTCAATGAGAATTGTCCTGTTTGTCGGAATGTGAAAGAAGAGGTCAAGCCTGGCATAGTTTCGAATAGAGAGTGTTTTGGCGATTGTCTCCACATGCTGCTTCATCACATCTCGACTCTCCTTCGAGATGATATCCTCAAAAGGGGGCGTGATATTGACGCCAGTCCCCCCCTGGAATTTCTCCTCGACGCTCAACACCTCCCCTTCTGCCACTGTAATACTCGGATTTAACGCCGTATACTCGCCCTTTTGCTCCAACACGCCGCAGGTCAATTCAACCCATCCAGTCTTAGGCCTATAGACGAGCTCATTCTTGCAAATTCTGATAAAATCGGTCTCCACAAAGCTCTCGAGAAGAAAATCGTCCTCGTACACGAGGGGCATATCAATGGGCTGTGGCTGATTCTGAAAGGTTCCTCCGGGAATACACGGGCTTTTTTGCTGCACAAACGCCACGTACTTCTGCAAATCGCGCGGGGTAAAGAGGCGGACAATGCCGGCTGAGCAGCCATCCCGCTGCGGCTTAATAATAAACGTTTCTGCCCCAAGCTCCTGTTGCAAGGAAGCCCAAAACTTCTCGTACTCTGCCTCGCAAAAGTGGTAGAGCGAGGCAATGGAGACTCTTTTTTTTGGGACTGTGAGAATCTGGGGATGGCCCATCGTCGCAATCACCTGTCCTGTCAAAAACTTGTCCATGCACAGTTCAGACGCTTTTGATGAGGAGCCATTGTACGTAATATCGGCTCTTTCGAGCCTCTCCTGAAAAACTCCATTTTCCCCATCCCCGCCGTGGAGAGCCAAAAAGACGAAGGCCTTTGTGGCTCTTGCCTGCGCCACAAAATCATCGAATGACACCTTCGTTGGAACGGCGTGTGTATACGGTTTTGGAGCGTAGACTAAACGGCTCTGGATATCGCGTAAGACGTGTTCCATGCGTGAGACGGCAGTGTGGGCCGTAATGCAGTTCTCATAAATCTCTTCCACCGTATGGTTGAGGGCATAGGTGTACGGAAGGTGCCAAACACAGTTGTGTTTATCTAACAAGAAGGGCTCAGGAGCATATGTGGGAGATCTGCGGAGCTTAAGCCACACGTTGGTGCCGCTCATGAGCGACACTTGTCGTTCGGCCGTATTGCCCCCGAAGAGAATGTGAACAGGCTCTTTTTTCTCCCCTTCTTTAACTGTACGCTGCGGGACTCTCCTTCCCTCTCTGAGGCACGCATGGGCCACAATGTTCCATAGAAGATCACCATGGGTAAACCCAATGCGTGAAGCCTGCTGGAAGATGAAACTATTCTGTTCCATACCAGAGATAGGGTTAAAATCGGAGAAGAGGATGGTTCCGTCAGCAAACAGCCAGCCATCCATTCGAGCAAAATCTCTCATATGAAAGAGAGAAAAAAGGTTTTCTGCCTGTTTTCTGATCCCATCAACCACCCTATCATCAAATCGTGGAGGGCAATACCAGTGGGTGTTGGTGGTGGGTAGGTACTTCCTCCGATAGTCAAAGATTCCCCCATTGGTATAGTCCACCTCAATCTCGGTAGGCATCAGAGCGACAGGAGAGCCGTCAGGGTTCTGCAAGAGGATCACCGTAAATTCCCTGCCCGAACAGAATGGCTCTAGCAACGCCTCATCGCCAATATTCATACGGAAGAGCGCCGTGGCCTTTTCAAGCGCCTCTTCTGGCGTTGAGGCAGAAAAGACTCCAATGGAAGAGCCTCCAGTGGTCGGCTTAATGACGACGCGCGATACCTTCTGATCCGAGAAAAAGTGGCGTATCGTAGCTGCAAGAGCGGGATCCCCTTTTTTGAGCACCTTCGAAGGAAGGGTGTGGTAGCCGTGAGTGCGCAAAAGGGCTGCCGCCTTGGGTTTGGTAAACATGGTCTGACAGGTCGTGCTGCCGGAACCCACGAAGGGAATACCATGGTTCTCTAAAAACGATTGGAGCTGCCCATCCTCTCCAAACGTTCCGTGAATGACGGGAAAGACAATATCAACTGCTTTGAGGGTGCGCAGCAGTTCGTCCTCAGAAAGCTTATGAGCGGTTGTTGGGAGTTTAAAGTCAAAGTCGGATGGGGTATTGGAATATAGCTGGGCTGCTGAGAGAGCGTAGAAGTTCTTGTACACATCGACATAGAGAGGAACGATATCGACGGCATCGGAAGAGAGGTGGTCAAGGACAGAGCGGGCTGAGTTGAGAGAGATTCCCCTCTCCATTGAAGGGCCTCCGCAGAGAACGGCCACTTTGAGATGCGAATCGGTTTTCATAGGAGATATTCCTCACATTGCAGAATGGCTCCACAATACCTGCAAAGCTATTTAAGTTGTCGTCTTTTCAGGGAACTCCCTCTCACGCAAAGAATCCATGATATGAAGGATTTGCTTGATACGCATGATAAAAAT
>JAJZPP010000165.1 GCA_021811115.1 bacterium
GTTCCAATATCCATTCACAAGGGAAAGAAAGTTCTTCTCACTTGCCTGTGGGCCATTTTCCTCCTCACGAGGAGCAATCCGCATAAAATTGTTGGCGGCGATGAGCCGGTTCATCAGCCGGCATGGGGCAACGGTGCAAAACCGCCTCCACGCCTCCTCTTTAGCCTCCCTCATTGGTTTTGGGGTATTCTTCACACAGGTACGCATAAGGTTATAAGCGCCTCGCCCATTCAAAACCGGATGTGCACACCTTCTGCACCATCTCCTCTCCACCCGAAGCCACCACACGCCCATTGTACATAATGTGGACAGCGTCTGGGCGAACATACTGCAAGAATCGATCGTAGTGGGTTATGAGAAGGCAGCTCTTTTGGGGTGATAAAAAATATTTTATAGCTTCAGCCACCGTCTTCATGGCATCCACGTCAAGGCCGGAATCGGTCTCGTCAAGAATGGCTAGCTTTGAGTCCAGCATGAGGAGCTGCAGCATCTCATTCCTTTTTTTCTCGCCTCCAGAACAGCCAACATTCACCTCGCGAGTGGTGCCATTTTCACCCATTCCAAGCAAAGAGCGGTTCTTCTCGAGGAGCTCTCGGAACACTTGGGGCGTTACCGGCTCTTCCCCGGACGCCTTTCGCTTGGCATTGATGGCGGCGAGTAAAAACCGATCCATCTCAACCCCAGCCACCTCAATAGGGTACTGAAACCCCAGGAAAAGCCCTCGGTGGGCCCGCTCTTCGGGTGATGCAGCGAGCAGATCCTGTCCGCAAAAGACCGCTTCACCGGCGGTTACCGAATAGCTTGGGTGGCCTGCCAGAACGTGGGCCAGCGTTGACTTCCCGGCCCCGTTAGGGCCCATAATCACGTGCACCTGACCTGGTGGAACTCTCAGCGTCACGCCTCTCAAAATGGGTTCTTCGGCCTTCGCACACAGGTTGGTTACTTCCAATATCATACTCTATCCGATCGCCTTTTCCAATTGTAACGAAACTAACGCTCTTGCCTCTTGGGCAAATTCAAGGGGGAGCCGCTCTAACACTCTCCCACAAAAGCCTGAGATGATGAGCGTCAGTGCCTCCTCTTGCGGGATGCCTCGTGACCTACAGTAAAACAGTTTCTCCTCGCTCAACCGCGATGTGGAGGCCTCATGCTCCATTGTCACGCTGGAGTGGTGGGTATCAATAGTTGGGTACGTATGAGTTTGCGAGCCATTTCCCACGAGCATAGAATCGCACCTCGTGTAATTTTTCGCCCCTTCACCACTTGCTGGAACCGATACAAGGCTGCGAAAAGTATTCTTCGAAAGATCGGAGGCGATACTCTTCGAGATAATGGTCGACGAGGTTCTCTTGCCACTATGAATCATCTTGGTCCCGGTGTCTGCCTGCATATGGCCTCCTGTGATGGAGACCGAGTAGAACTCGCCAGAAGAATCATCCCCTTCCAGAAGACAGGAGGGATACTTCCACGTGATAGCCGCTCCAACCTCAACCTGGGTCCATGAGATCCTCGACCGCCTCCCAGCACACCTTCCCCGTTTTGTCACAAAGTTGAAGACCCCTCCCTGACCGGTCTTTGGATCACCCGGATACCAATTCTGGACCGTGGAATACTTCACCTCGGCTCCTTCTAGCGCCACAATCTCCACAACAGCGGCATGGAGCTGATTGGTGTCGTACGCAGGGGCTGTACACCCTTCGAGGTAGCTCACCGATGAGCCCTCATCAGCGATGATCAATGTTCGTTCAAACTGACCCGCTATCTGGTCGTTGAGGCGAAAATAGGTAGACAGGTCGATGGGGCACTTGACCCCTTTTGGAACATACACAAATGAGCCATCTGAGAAGACGGCTGAGTTGAGTGCCGCAAAAAAGTTATCCGTCTTGGGGACGACACTAGCTAGATACTGCTGCAAAAGCTCTGGATACTTGTGCACGGCCTCTGAAATGGGGCATAGCACAATCCCCAGCTCTTCAAGTTGGCCGCGGAACATGGTGCCGATTGAGACAGAGTCAAACACGACGTCCACGGCCACATTTGCCAATCGCTGCTGTTCGAAGAGGGGGATACCGAGCCGATTGAAAGTCTTCAGCAACTCAGGGTCTACCTCGCTCAAGTCATTGACTTTTGGCTTTCGTTTGGGGGCGGAGTAGTAGCAAAGTTGTTGGTAATCGATGGGAGGATACTCCCCTTTGAGCCAGTGAGGCTCGCTCATCTGCTTCCATGCAGAAAACGCGGAGAGTCGAAAATCCAGCAACCAGGAGGGCTCCCGTTTCTTTGCAGAAATCGCCACAATGGTCTCTTCACTCAGACCTATCGGCAGAGCCTCTTTTTCTACAGATGTGACAAACCCATGCTGGTACATGTAAGACTGTTCTTCAACTGAAATGAGTATAAATAAAATTATGGTAACATGAACATGAGATTTTTTGCATGTGCCTAAGAACCTGGAGTCAATTGAGGGATTTTAGGGCGTGGTTCAAAAGCAGGAAAAATTGGGTAACAGTGCATGAATTTTACACCACAAAAGATCACAGACTAAGGTTTGTTTCTTTTCATCAGCGCAGAGGCTAGCGCCAAAAAGAGGCGCAGAGAGCGCAGAGAAAATGACTAAATCGAGGCGAAGCCCTCATAAATCTCTCTGCGCTCTCTGCGTCTCTTTTT
>JAJZPP010000166.1 GCA_021811115.1 bacterium
CGGGAAAATTCAAAGCAGAATGCCTTAAAATTATGGAGAAAGTCAGAAAAACTCGCCGCAAGATTATCATTACAAAAAGAAATGTCCCAGTCGCAAAACTTGTACCGATCGATGAAAAATCTACCAAAATTTTTGGATGCATGAAGGGTACCATTCATTTAAAGGGAGACATCATGGCTCCTATTGATGAGGTGTGGGATGCCGCTTCTTAAAGACCTTAAACAACATCGTATTCTTCTTGATACTCACGTGTGGGTGTGGATGATGAACGGAAGCACTCGCTTATCAAAAGAATTTGTTCGTGTGTGTGAACGAGCTGTAGAGACGAATCGGATTTTTCTCTCCCCTCTCTCCATTTGGGAGTTGGGAATGCTTGTACAGAAGGGGCGAGTCGAATTGGAAACAGACTCTCTTGAATGGGTTGATAGGAGTCTTGAATTATCAAAAATTCAGCTCTGTCCTCTCTCCCCTCGAATAGCTATTCAAAGTACGAGGCTTCCCGGTGAAATTCATGGGGATCCCGTTGATCGATTACTCATTGCAACGGCATTTGAACAAAATTTGGTTCTGACAACTTGCGACAAAAAGATATTAGCTTATTCCTCTGAAAACCTCATTTCTACGTATGATCCCTCGTAAATTAACGGGTGCTCAAGAAGTAGAGGCAAGGACTGGGGTGTGACAAACTTGGCAACAAGACGCTTTCTCCTTCGAAGTCGTACCCGCCCATTGTTGCGCCATTTTCTCTGAGGAAAAATGGTCCAGATTCGACGGGGATTTGTCTCGAAATTTAACTGAAAAGAAAGTAGAGCCATACTCAGCTGTATATCCAGAGATAATAGCCGTACATTGCAGGGTAACAACACAACATGCCACACACCATATCAAAAGGGCCAATCTGCTGATTCTCATCATTACCCAAGCAAAGATGTCAGCCGCTTCTCGTCACGCTCTTGGATGAGCGCTTTGAGGAAAGCGTCGACCTCCATCGAGCCGTGCACGACAGAGTCTCGGGTTCTTACAGCTACATTTTTGGCCTCAACTTCGCGGTCACCAACGGTGAGAATGTAATTGTACTGCTGGAGCTGTGCCTCACGAATCTTCTTGCTGACAGATTCTTGGGAGTCATCCACCTTTGTCTCAAAGTTGAGCTCGTCGAACCGCTTCTTTAGTGCATACGCATACTCGTTGTGCCGGTCAGCAACTGGGACAATAGCAATCTGCGATGGGCTGAGCCACAGCGGGAATTTTCCTGCGTAAAATTCAATAAGGTTTCCAAAGAACCGCTCGATCGATCCATAGATAACCCGATGGATCATGACGGGCCGTTTTTTAGAACCGTCTTGAGCCGTGTACTCAAGCTCAAACCGCTCTGGAAGCGACATGTCAAGCTGGATGGTACCGCACTGCCAGGTTCTCCCAAGCGCATCGTAGACCAGAATGTCAATCTTGGGCCCGTAGAAGGCGCCGTCGCCCTCCGAGATGGAGAACCGCTTTCCAGTCGCTTCAAGCGCTTTTGCCAGCGCTGATGTGGTCATCTCCCAATCAGCATCGCTGCCTATAGTGTTCTCTTCAGGACGGGTCGAAAGGACGAGAGTGTAGGAGAGACCGAAGGTCGAATAGATCTCATCAACAAGCCTGAGCGTCTCTTTAATGACTTCTTGAATATCATCCGGCTTCATGAAGATGTGAGCATCGTCTTGGTGGAAGCTGCGCACACGAAAGAGGCCAGAGAGGGCTCCTGTCGCCTCATATCTGTGGACTTGACCGATCTCAGCGACACGGAGAGGAAGCTCTCGATAGCTGTGACCTACCGATTTGAAGAGGAGCATGCCTCCAGGACAGTTCATGGGCTTGATGGCAAACTCTCTGTCTTCAATAACAGAGGTAAACATGTTGGCGCGGTAGTTTTGCCAGTGGCCGGAACGCTCCCACAGTGTCTTCACCATCATGGAGGGAGTTTTCACCTCAACGTATCCGTATCGGCGGTGGCATTGACGCCAGTACTCCAAAAGCCGGTTCCAGACGACCATCCCCTTCGGAAGAATGAACGGGATGCCAGGGGCCTCTTCTTTGAGGGTAAAGAGGTCAAGGCGGGGCCCCAAAACTTTATGGTCCCGCTTTTTGGCTTCCTCAATGCGATGGAGGTACTCTTGGAGCAGCTTGCGGTCTGGAAAGGAGATCCCGTAGATACGGGTGAGCATGGTTTGCTTGGCATCGCCTCGCCAGTAGGCCCCAGAAGTTTTTAAAATTTTTATGGCCTTGATCTTTCCAATATTGGGAAGGTGGGGACCACGGCACAGATCGACAAACTCCCCTTGGGTGTATCCAGTCAACTGGCCACCCTGGATGGCGAACTCCTGAATCAGCTCGGTTTTGAAGAGATTATTCTTAAACTTGGCGATCGCTTCCTCAGGATTTTTGAAGACAAATCGCTCTGGTTTGAAGTTGGAGGAGATGATCTTCTCCATCTCAGCTTCTATTTTTTCAAAATCACCGTCGGAGATCGTCAGGTTGGCAAAATCGTAGTAAAACCCCTCTTCGATAGCCGGACCAATGGTGGGGTGGGCGTGGGGCCACAGGCGGAGCACCGCTTGGGCTAACACGTGAGCCGAGGAGTGCCAAAAAACCTCTTTGCCTGACGCTTGATCAAAGTTGA
>JAJZPP010000167.1 GCA_021811115.1 bacterium
ACCATACCCGGTAGGGTAGGCAATTTTTCAAAAATTTGTAGCTGCGTCAAAAAGCCAAATTTTGCCCAAAATGGAGTTTTGCAAGAGCCTCACACTTCAAAACCACTCTGGCAGGATGGTGCCGATGTGGTCATTTGTTTCACTGTCCGACCAAGTGCCAAAAAATCCAAACTGGTGCGAGAGCACGATAATTCCATTCGAGTCGATATCCATGCTACGGCTGAAAGGGGCAAAGCCAACGACGAACTCCTCTCATTTGTCTCATCCATTTTTCACAAGCCTCGTGCCGACATCACCCTTCGCCACGGACACACCTCGAGAAAAAAAATTGTCTCCATCAGCCACATGTCAGTCGCCGAGGCACAAAACATCCTATCCTCTCTACTCGTGGAGTAATCAATTATGAAAAAAATTCTTGTCACTCTTTTCTTCGGAGCCTTCATCACGCTCTCAGCAGCCGAATGCCCTTCCACAGACCATCATGAGGCCTCTCTTGAAACCATTTCCATTCCCGATCAACACCTGACTATTCAAGGCAAATCCATTCCATACGAAGTACGAGCAGGGGCGCTCACCGTTCATGGTACCAATGAGAACGATACGGCTTCCATGGATTACATTGCCTATTTTGGCGCTGGCAAAGACCGCCCGATCGCTTTCTGCTTCAATGGCGGCCCGGGCTCCTCCTCAATATGGTTGCACATGGGGCTGTTAGGCCCGAAAGTGGTCGATTTACCGTATCCATCCCAGCAAGAAATCCATCCAAGCTATAGTGACAACCCAAACTCTCTTTTGGCCGTGACGGATCTGGTATTCATTGATCCGGTTGGAACAGGATTCAGCCGAGCCGCGCAGCAAGCCAAGGAGAACAGTTTCTTCGGGGTTGAGGAGGATCTTTTTTCCGTTGCCGATTTCATTCGTCTCTTTTTGAGCACTTTCCAGCGATGGAACAGTCCAAAATTCCTCATCGGGGAAAGCTATGGAACCTTCCGGGCCGGTGGATTGTCCAAACTGTTGCAAGAGAAGTTCTTGATTGATGTGAATGGCATCGCGATGATCTCCTGTATTCTTGACTTTCAGGCTCGCGACGATGAGATTCTTACTTCTCTTCTTGATCTCCCTACGATGGCGGTTACGGCGCAGTACCATCATAAACTACAATCACCCCTCTCAGACCTGCCCCCACCGGCCCTCTTTGATAAAGTAGGAGAGTTTGCCATCCATGAGTATGCTCCAGCTCTCCTTTTGGGGGATGCGCTCCCGCCTGCCGACAAGCAAAAGATCGCTTCCCAACTCTCAACCTACACATCGTTACCGGCCGAGTTTATCGCGAACCATAACCTCAGAATCTCCTTCCCCCTGTTCCGAAGCGAGTTGCTTGGAGGAGAGTGTGTTGGGTTTTACGATAGTCGGCTCGCCGCCCCACGGCTGCTCCAAGATCGCTCTTCGACTCTTGACCATAGCTTTTACGCAATCAGCTCAGCCTTTGCCTCAGCGCTCGAATCCTACCTCACAAAAGAGCTCAAATGGAATCCGACAGGCAACTATATTTTCATGAACCGTGCCTGTGGAGCTGTGTGGGACTTTGGCAAAATGGCTTCACAATGCGGTGAAAGAGTTTCTGTTATTCGCGATCTGAGCGATGCGATGCTCAATAATCGCAACCTCTCCCTGTTCGTCGCTGGAGGCTATTACGATTTTGCCACCCCCTTCTTCGCACAAGAGTACACAGTCAACCAGCTGCTCCTCCCAGAATCGAGACGCAAGAGTGTTACGGTGAAGGGGTATAAGGGCGGTCACATGATGTACTTAGAAAAGCCTTCGAGGGAGGCTCTCTGCCAGGACCTGTCAACCTTTATCACCCATGCTGCCACCGCGCATTAACAACAGCCCTTGTGCCTGCCCCAGCCACTTGCGCCAGTTTTTGTCCGGTTGATTTCTTCTCCCCTTGCGCATCTGGAAGAAGTATACCTACAAGACTTCCAGGATTGGAATATCCTTCATACGCTGCCCACGCCAACGCTCCTGCTGTGTTGGCTGATTCTTGGGGTGTAGAGCTTGTCGGAAGATCAGACGGTTGTGAGGCCTTTTCACTTGGATCTGAGGCCTTATTTCCAAACGAAAATGCATTGGATTGGGATCGAAGCGTTCACATGACTGCGGCGATGGAGGCAGCACAATCTCAAGGCATTTTAGAAAGAAGGTTGCTCTTGAATGAGAAGTCTCAGATGAGCCAGTTGCTCTCTTGCTTTCCACTCATTAAAATTTCAAATGGCTCAAAGGATTGTGTGAAGCCAGAGAGGCTCATCTCGGGCATCCACATTCTCACAGGATGCGCATGGTTTGCACTCGAGTGGAAGCTTTCAAGTTCCTTATCCAACCTGATGGTTAGGATCTCTTGAGGACGAGTAGATTTTTCCTCAGAGGGGGGAGGCAAACTGTTGGATTCTTCAGAAGGCTCCTTGCTCACACTTGTTTCAAGAAAATGCATGGCATCTTCAAAAGTTTCAGAGTAGAGCGAAACAAGGTTTTGCCCTTCATCTGAGGTGAAATATTCGAATACACCATCTTGCAGTCTGATTTCAGCAATATAAGGGGCAGGTTGTCTATTGATGCTTTTGTCCCAC
>JAJZPP010000168.1 GCA_021811115.1 bacterium
TGCGAATTTTTCCACCACAGAGATCACCGAGGACACAGAGAGAGCAAAAAATCTATGTGATCTCGGTGATCAAAAAAAAATCAGATTCTGTTACCCGAGTGTGCACCACGCCAAAATTCACACTCTGGGCTCTAGATTTAGGGCTCGTAACAAAATAACTTCCCTCAGTTCGACTGAGCGAAACCGTCGAGATGTTGAGGATCGCGACGAAGTTCATAGCGCGCTATTGACGAGGAGCGATCCTCAACAGATCGATGGTTGCAGCCAGTCGAATAGGGAAGTTATTTTGTTACAAGCCCTTAAGCCCTGCCGAGTGTTGGTTTACGATTTTGGAGTGAAGGCCTCTATTGTACGAACGCTTACCCAATTGGGTTGCGACGTTACTGTTGTCCCCAAGAGCCTGTCAGCGGCCCAAGCGCTTTCCTTGAAGCCTCAAGGGATCATCCTCTCCAATGGACCAGGCGACCCGGCTGCAATAGGAGCGGGGATTGAAGAAATACGAACATTGATATTCAGCGGCGTGCCTGTGTTTGGCATCTGTTTGGGATGCCAGCTCATCGCTCTTGCTGCTGGAGCCCAAACAAAGAAGATGAAGTTTGGCCACCATGGAGCCAACCACCCGGTTTACGATTTTGTAAAAAAAAGAGTTTACATTACAAGCCAAAATCATAATTTCGTGGTAGACCAAACCACTCTTCCATCTGACTTTGAAGTAACGCACGTCTCTCTCTTCGACGGTTCCGTGCAGGGAATTCGAGCAAGGAACTACCCTGTCATCGGGTTCCAGGGCCATCCTGAAGGATCTCCAGGCCCTCACGATATTGTGGAGTTGTGTAAGGAATTTTTAGATGCCGTTAGATCGTTCCATTAAGAAGATATTACTCATTGGTTCTGGCCCCATTGTGATCGGGCAAGGCTGCGAGTTTGATTATGCCGGTACACAAGCGTGTAAAGCATTACGAGAAGAAGGCTGTACCGTCATCCTTCTCAATTCCAATCCTGCCACCATCATGACAGACGCCTCTGTTGCCGATGTTGTCTACATCGAACCGATAACGGTTGAAATCGTAGAGGACATCATTCGTCACGAACGGCCAGATTCGCTTCTGCCAATCATGGGAGGACAAACAGCTTTAAATATCACTCTGGCACTAGCTAAGAAGGGTATTTTAGAAAAATATAGCGTCAATCTTATTGGTCTTTCGTTAGAGACCCTCGAAAAGGCTGAGAACAGGAAATTATTCAAAGAAGAGATGCTCAAAATTGGAATAGAGGTTCCCAGATCGTTTTCTCCAACTGAAACGGGGATAACCTTTCCTCTCGTGGTCCGGCGCTCTTTTGCGCTCGGTGGCGAAGGAGGCGGCATTGCGTATGACCTTGAGGACTTAGCACGCCTCTGTGAAGAACCCTCTTCTGACCTGCTCATTGAAGAATCGATCGCTGGGTGGAAAGAGTATGAGCTGGAGGTCATGAGAGATCGAAGAGGCAATTGTATCGTCGTGTGTGGGATAGAGAACGTGGATCCCATGGGAGTTCATACAGGCGATTCTATTACTGTAACTCCCATCCAGACCCTCACCGATAAAGAGTATCAGCTTATGAGGAAAAGGGCTTTTCAAATCATTGAAGCCCTTGGAATAGTCTCTGGAGGCTGTAATGTCCAATTTGCCGTAGAACCGAAAACAGGCAAAATGGTCTGCATTGAAGTGAATCCGCGAGTTTCTCGATCCTCTGCCTTTGCCTCAAAAGCCACCGGCTTTCCCATAGCAAAAATTGCCGCCAAGCTGGCTCTCGGATACCACCTGGACGAGCTTACCAACGAAGCCACCTCTGCCTTCCCCTCGTCTTTTGAGCCAGTCATCGATTACGTTGCTGTCAAAATCCCCCGCTTCAATTTTGAAAAGTTTCCACAGGCAAATGCCACGCTCTCAACCCATATGAAGTCCGTCGGAGAAGTCATGGCGTTTGGAAGCACTTTCAAGGAGGCTCTCAACAAGGCCATTTCGAGCCTGGACCTGCAGCATACGCCCAAACATTTTCCAGAGCTTCAAACTCCCCACCACCGACGACTCTGGGCCATATTTGAAGCCTTACATCATGGGATGACTGAGGACGAGATCTACACCCTCACACAATTTGATCCATGGTTTGTTGCGCAAATGAAAGAACTGGTGAATGAGGAGAAGAAAATAGCCACCAGCTCTCTTTCTACAGTAGACAGTATCCAGCTGCATCGGTGGAAACAGATGGGCTTTTCTGATGAAAGGCTCTCTGAAACTTTACACTGTCCCCAAGAAGCCCTCCTTGAAAGAAGAAAAGAATTACACATTCACCCTGTCTATAAGAGAATCGATACCTGTAGCGGCGAATTTCCCCATGAAATAGCCTACCTGTATTCGACCTACCAAGAGGAATGTGAGAGCGATCCGACGACAAAAAAGAAGGTCGTTGTGTTAGGGAGCGGCCCCAATCGGATTGGACAAGGGATAGAGTTTGACTACTGCTGTGTTCATGCTGTGAAAGCCTTGAGGGAGCTTGGGATTGAATCCATCCTCATCAACTGTAACCCCGATACAGTTTCTACCGACTATGACACCACCGATCGACTCTATTTTGAGCCACTCAC
>JAJZPP010000169.1 GCA_021811115.1 bacterium
ACTCCTTTCTTCATAGCTACAATTATAGCCAGTTTTAAAAGAAAGTCAACCACGAAAATCAGGCGCAACTTCTTCCTGTTAAGTGAATTGGGTGGTTCCTAGCTACAAAATTGGCGGGAATTTAGGAGACAACCCACTCAGAAAGCTTCAGAGGGGACCCGAGCAAGTTCACAAGGTTACTGTCCCAAAACTCCTCAAGCAGATTGAGCGAAATCTCATACTGCCCCCGCCACAACACGTACCACAGGACAACGGCAGACAGAATCATGGTAATGTGGGAATGAACATCCCCTTTGAGGGCTGCAAAAGCCAGCCCCCAAACCACAAGGTCAAAAAATGGCCAGTAAAAGGCATCGATCCACCTGTCGAGGCTATGATTAAAATTGAACAGGTGCCGGAGCATGACGCCCCAAATTCGTTTCCAGCTCATCGTCTCGCCGCCGTTTCTATGAAAAAATCTACCAAAGATGGATGCACAATCTCGATTTGAGAGTAGCTTATGCCCCGTTTACCTATCTGTGAAAGGCATGCAGCAATCTGCGCCTCAGGAAGATGGATTACTGTAAAGTTTTTCTTTTCCGAAAAACGGAAGCCACACTCATCCACAAGCTTTCGAAGGGCCTCGTGGCCGCTTTCTACCATGAGGTGGAGCTCGCTCTCTTTGCGTTTTCTTGCCAGCTGCTGTGGTGTGCCCTCGTCCACGATCTTCCCTTGGTGCAAGAAAATGACCCGATCACACATCTCCTCGATCTCAGTCATGTTGTGCGACGTGATGAGAATCGACATTTTTCGTCGGTTCTTCTCAGCCAAAATATACCCACGTATTTTGGCAGAAATATCCGGGTCTAGGCTTGCTGTCGGTTCGTCGAGGAGGATAATTTCTGGTTGGTTAATGAAGGTCTTGATGAGAAAAACCCTTGTGAGCTCTCCTGCAGATAGGTCATCGGTCTTTTTTGACAGAAGCTGACCCGCTTCAAACAGTTCTGCCAGCTGGTAGATTCTGCCCTTGATATCATCGACTTCATAGAGCCACCCGTACACAATGAGATTCTCCATCACAGTGAGCCTACCGGGCAGTTTTGAATAGCCAAGGGTATAGTTGAGTCTCTTTAATGTTTGAGTACGAAACAGGGCAAAAGAGTTTCCGAAATAGTGTATCTCGCCCGAGGTCGGGTGCATGAGGTTGAGGAGCATTTGGATTGTGGTTGTCTTTCCTGCCCCATTAGGCCCTAAAAGGCCTAACACCTCTCCTTGTTGCAAGGAAAAAGAGATGGAATCGACAGCGGTAAAGCTCCCAAACCGCTTTGTCAGATCATGAACGTCAAGTACTGATGGCACCATAAAGATTCCTACCTTACACTATGATAAGTTTGCACATGACGGAAAAAGCTTGGTAGCCAAATATGTACGAGTTACTCAATAAAATCATTCCTGGCCTATCTCTATGATATGAAACAAATCGACGCGCTATTTGAAAACAATCTTCTCCTCTGGAAATGCTTTAAGTGATAAAATACTTTACATCACTAAAAGGATACTATGCGCGTTACCACCGCTGAAGCGGTTTCACTTCTCGCCAACTCATCACCCGTAGCCATACCAACAGAAACAGTCTGGGGTCTTGCGGCTCGAGCCGATGATGAGGAAGGGATTGAGAGGATATTTGCGATTAAAAATAGGCCTCCAAGCAATCCTCTCATTGTTCATATAAACTCAAAATCATGCCTCTCAGCCTATGTCAAAGAGCTTCCGGATGAAGCGTTTCCTCTCATTGACGCCTTCTGGCCTGGCGGACTGACTCTCGTTTTGCCGGTTAAAGAAAATGCCTTCCCAGATATTGCTCGAGCCGGTTTACCAACAGCCGCTTTTCGAATGCCAGATCATGAAACAGCCCTCGAGCTCATTGAACGTACAGGTCCTCTTGTCGCCCCTTCAGCCAACAAATCAGGAAGGCCTTCTGCAACTCTCCCAGAACATATTGAGGAGGATTTTGGGGTCGACTTCCCCATCCTCCACTCCACCATCCCCTGTCGGCACGGCATTGAGTCTACCATTCTCATCTGGAGGGCCCCAAAATGGTGTCTCGGAAGGTTTGGTGCCATTAGCCCGTCTGCCATCGAGGGGGTTCTTGGGTATGCTCCACCACACTTTTCTGATGATCGTCCCCTATGTCCTGGACAGATGTTTCGTCACTACGCGCCGCAGGCCTCTCTCTTCCTCGGCACCACGTGGGACCCGAGTGCTGGCCACACATTTGATGGCGTCATTGGCTTTTCAGATAGATCCTACGCCCATGCGAAGAGCATTCTTCACTTAGGACCATCTTCAGAGCCTGAAACCTGTATGTTTCGACTCTATGCTCTCTTAAGAGAGCTCGATCAACGAGGATTTCAATCTGTCTTCGTGGATATAGATTTGCCGTCATCTACCCATTGGCAGGCGCTCCTCGATAGACTCAAACGAGCCTCCAATCAATCGGAGAGCTTCCATGTTCCTCAAGGTAACCGTTTGCCTTAGAAAAGTGACGACAACCAAAGAACCCACTGTAGGCCGAGAAGG
>JAJZPP010000001.1 GCA_021811115.1 bacterium
GGTGCCTCCAAATATGGACAATCATACTAGTACAACATCCCTTAAATCCCTTGAATAGATGGCATGTATTTTTTTGCAGATTAAACTTTGTATACTATGGCTTACATAGGTATGTAGGCATGGTATGCAAAGTTTAATATGCGGAAAAAGACAAGACAGATATTCAAGGGATTTAAGGGATGTTGTACTAGAGTTATAGTCGTCTATCGCATGATTGAAAGTAGGGATTAATTCTGGGAGGTTGCGAACGATGTCTGGGTTCTGCTCAATGAGTCTTTGGGCTATAGCTGCAACGTTGTGGAGCGCATAATTACCGATGCCAAAAAATCGAGAGAGGAAGCAAAGGATTTTATCGCGAATTTCTAGATCTGCCGTATTGATTGGCCTAAGCGTCCCATTCTCTCTTTTCAGCAAAGCTTTCCCTTGAGGGACCTTGCCAGATGGTTGGGTAATTCGTTGCTGGTACCATGTTGAAAGGGCGGAGAGCCCAGGATCGATCGTTGACATTGGACCTGCCTTTTTTCCAAATCAATATGTAATAAAATATTGTTTGTCAACAAAGTCGAAATAATCCTCTTCAAAAAAACGGTTCTCTTTGGTAGGATGTTTCACAACCCTTGCGGCGAAGTGAGGGATAATGTCGTTGTCAGGGAGGTCTTTCCGGAAGTTATGTACGCGATTATCCGATCAGGTAGTAAGCAATTTCGAGTGCGAAAAGGCGATGTCATTCACGTGGATTGTGTGGATGCACAGGTAGGGCAAGAGGTCAACCTTTCAGATGTGTTGTTGGTCTCTCGTGAAGATGGGCAGATCCAACTGGGCACTCCAATCGTTGCTGGATGTGTTGTCAAGGCACAATACGTGGCCGATGTGAAAGGACCCAAGCTTACCGCCCTTAAGTACAAGAAGAGAAAAAACGAGTATCGAAAGTTTGGCCATCGGCAAGGCTATGCCCAGCTGAAAATTGTCGATATTCAAGGGTAAAGGAGCTTTTTTTCATGGCACATAAGAAAGGACAAGGCGCCTCGAAAAACGGTCGAGACTCCAATTCACAGCGTCTGGGTATAAAAGCTCATGAAGGCGAGTTTGTCACAGCAGGAAGCATTTTGGTTCGCCAGCGTGGGACAAAATGGCATCCAGGCCTTAACGTCAGACGGGCAACAGATGATACGCTCTTTACTGTTATTGATGGCTTCGTCTCATTTAAAAGATCAACAAAGACGATCGTTTCCGTCATGCCAATGATGGTTTCTTAAAGTCTTTCATTTAAGAGGGGGTGCGCTCCCTCTTTCTTCGGTATTTTATGTTTATTGACCGTGCTGAAATTGAAGTGGTTGCTGGGAGTGGTGGAAATGGTGTTGTTTCCTGGCGTCGTGAAAAATACATCCCCAAAGGGGGTCCTGCAGGGGGCAATGGAGGCGCTGGCGGTTCGATAATCCTGCGCGTCGACCCCAATCTTCACGGATTGGAATGGTTTCGTCACGTCAGGAAAGTGCAGGCAGAAGGGGGAGCAAAAGGCTCTTCATCGTGCTGTAAAGGCAAAGACGGAGAGAATACTATTCTCAACATTCCTCCAGGAACGCTTGTACGGGATACGGAAACAAAGCAGATCCTCTTCGATGGAACAACCTATTATGAAGAGTTCGTTCTCTGTTCCGGTGGAAGGGGTGGTTTGGGCAATGCCCATTTCCGAAGTTCCACAAATAGAGCCCCGCACATCGCCACTCCTGGCGAAAAAGGGGAACACAAGCGCATAGAGCTCGAGTTGAAGTTGATTGGCGATGTCGGGTTTATTGGCTACCCTAATGCTGGGAAATCCACGCTCCTCTCCCGTCTGGCCAATGTGGACGTACCGATTGGAGCTTATCCTTTCACAACGCTCCACCCCAATCTTGGGTTTCTAGATTGCCCTGGTGGACAGCGTATTCTCCTTACAGACATTCCTGGCATCATTGAGGGGGCACATCAGAATCGCGGTCTTGGACTTGAGTTTTTACGCCACATCGAACGCACACGCATTCTCCTCTATGTTCTGGATGCTGCTGGAATAGATAATCGGGACCCTCTCTTTGACTACACTGTCCTGCAGGCGGAGCTGAAAGCGTACGATCCTACCCTCTTAGAAAGGCCCTCCTGTATTGTTCTCAACAAATGTGATCTTGAAGAGTCTAAAGAGCACATCGCCCTCTTTCGCAAAAGGGTGTCCCACCCGTATATTATCGAGGTATCGGCTGAAAAGGGGACCAACCTCGAGCTCCTAAAAGAAAGAATTGTCTTTCTTCTGGCACAGGAACGGGGATCATAAATGGAAGAGGCGTGGGAATCGCTGACGAAAGAAGAGAAGCTTGCGCGCATTCGAGCCTCAGTTGAGGCGGAAGTGGCACCATTTTTGGCTCGAGATGGTGGCGGGCTATCTATTGTCGACCTTGATGGATGCATGGTGAAGATTGCGTATGAGGGAGCGTGTGCCGGATGCCCCATGGCACTCTCTGGAACCCTTTCATTTATCCAACACATCATCACGACAAAAGTTCATCCGTCCCTTCGCGTTTGTGTATAGCAATGAATGGTAAACGTCCATGTGGTCTGCTCGTTACCTCTTCCGAGTTGATTTTCGTCTTGTTCTCATGCTGCTCGTCATTCAGTGCTGCGGCCTTATTACCATTGCATCGTATCCTCAAGACCTGATGCTGAGTACTGGGTCGACTTCCTTTTTTACCCCCCAGGTAAAGGTCCAGATCCAATGGATGCTCATAGGCTGGGGATGTTTTTTTTTCATGGCGTGTACCGATTACAACAAGCTACGGGAGTGGGCCTGGATCATATATGCTATCAGCTTTATTGCCCTCATTGGCCTCTTCTTCACCGATCCTATCGCTCGCGTCCAGCGGTGGTATCGCCTTCCCCTCATTGGGAGCAGTATTCAGCCGGCAGAGTGTGCGAAATTGGCCGTTGTCATAGCGCTGAGCTGGTATTTGGAGCGAAGAGCGACTCAGGGAGACCGCTTTCTGACCTTATGTGGAGCCGGCCTCATTGCGCTCATTCCCTTCTTTTTGATTCTCAAACAGCCTGATCTTGGAACAGCCACCATTCTCTACCCAATGACGCTCGTCATCCTCTATTTTGGTGGGGTCAGAGCACGGTGGATCCAGCTGTTATGTATTCCAGGCATTGTGGTTGTCTCGGTCGTGGCTCTCACTTTTTCGGGGCTTGTGCCCCATGAGACAATACGGGCCAAACTTTCTGGAGTCCTCAAGGAGTATCAGAGCCAGCGACTCAACCCGGACACTCACCACCAAAAAGCGGCGCAGACAGCCATAGCGATTGGTGGGGTGACTGGAACTGGCTGGAAGCAGGGGGATTACTGGAGAGGAGGCTCGCTTCCAGCTCCCTACACAGATTCGATTTTTGCTGCTTTTGGGGAAGAATTTGGATTTGTGGGCTTGCTTTTTCTCCTGTCGATTTACTACGCTCTGGTTTTTTGCATCTTCCAGGCGGCAGCCGCCGCGAAGGATACGTTTGGACGGCTGATTGCGGCTGGTATTGCTGTGTACGTGGCGGTGCATGTGCTTGTCAACGTAGGGATGATGTCGGGATGTTTTCCGATTACAGGGGTTCCGCTTGTGCTCATGAGCTATGGCGGATCTTCGCTTGCAGCAACGATGACCGCTCTAGGCATTACTCAGAGCGTCTATAGCCGGAGGTTCATGTTTTGACACACCACTTTCTGTTTCATGAAGGCCAATGGGTTGGCTCAGGAGAGGTTGAGGTTCCTCTTTCTTCCGAATCGATCCAGTTTCAGACCAAATGGACCGTTTCTCCGCTCGATGAGCAACGGTTTCGGGCTATCCAGCACGTAGAGATCATAGGCCAAGAGTCTATGGTAAATACATTTACTATCACCAAAAAACTTGAAGGGGAATTCCATGTTTTTTTGGAAAATGAATCCCTCGGAGTCTTTTCTGGTGATGGGGTCAGCGACGAGAACCAGCTGGCCTGGGAGTTTGCCCATTATGGATCCTTAGAAGGCATGGAAGTGTACGAGCGCACCAAGGAGGACGCCTACTCCTTCAGGGGAGAGTACCTCGCCTCCAATGGGGATACGACCACGATACGTGGCTCCATGGTGAAGATGACGGTATGAGCAAAATCTAGACAATGAAGCTGTAAGATTGCATAATAGGTGCTCAACTAATAGGAGATACTATGGAAAAATCTCTTGAAGCTCTGAGCATGAAAGCCAAAGCGTTGGCGTATTATGAAAAATACATGCTCCTCATGGGCATTTTGGGTCAGATGCTGTTTTACATCCAAGGATTTAAAATATTAATGACTGAATCTGCGGCTGGAGTCTCCCTCGGAGCTTTTTATATCGGGCTTGTCTCTTCGAGCAGCTGGTTACTCTACGGGTTCTTACTTAATAACCGGCCTCTTGTTCTGTCAAATTTAGTAGGCGTTTTGGGTGCTGTATTCGTCATTGTTGGAATTGTTGTTTACAGTTAACCTCTTAAAGAACTGCTTGGGATGAATTGAATTTTCTGCAATAATACGTTCTTTAGTCTCTCTAAAAAATTGGTATTAATGATAAATCTTCGAAATCAAATGCTAGAAACAAGTGTTCAATATATACAATCACGATTCATTGATGGCTCGTGGAAAAAATCTCTTGCGGCTGGCAGATTCACTTCTTGGGAATCGCATCTTGTATTACTAGAACTTATGACGATGCGCAGTGTCGATAGGACTGCCCATTTCGGGAAGGTTCATGGCATCGCGCTGGTCTCATTGAGGGATAGGAAGCAGCAGGTGTATCAAATTGCTACCAATCCTGAGAATCTGGTGGTGCATGGAGGTGAAAAGGGGGTTGTGAGAGGGGCAGGATCGGCTCTTATCCGTCACGTCTGTCACGAAATCATTGTCAACGAAAGATGTACGACCAAGCTGTTGAAGTTGCGAGCCGTGCAGTCAGCGCTCTCTTTTTATAAAGGGTTTGAAAGTTTCTACAAAACACTATCTCCAAAGGGAAAGCCACGATTTGCCACCATTATGCAGGCACTAAAAGCGTGTGGGTTTGAAATTGAATTCCATCAGGTCCATCTAAAATCCGCATGAATCTGAGAGCCATGACATGATCACCTTACAAGGACATCCATAATCTCTTTTACTGGCTTGCCTTTCCACTTCGCTAGATACGACTCCTCGGTCATGACCGTTTAGAGATTACAGTTTCATTACCGTGAGCGTCGCCCCGCGAGAAAGAGGTTTGCCCTTGGCACGTCCTGATGGGAAGAGAATGTTATGAGAGCTAATGATCAACTCTTTAGAGGTCACGTCTTGCTCTGTTGTTGCTAAGAAGATCTGAAGTGTTACTTTATCGCCATCCTGTAGCTCGGTGAACACTTGACCAAATCCAGTGAAAAACCACGAACTGCCCTCCCCACCACCATTGCTGAGCGTATGGGTCAAGGTTAGGGGTTCTGCTCCTAAAAGAAAACTAGCGTCTCCGCGAACAATTTGAACAGCCATCCAAAGAGAAGCCTTCGGTTCCATAACTGGTCCACCTACTGCAATAAAGTCTGCGAGGAGCTGTGTGGTGGGGATACCGCTGAGAGTATACTGGAGGAGGTAGTGGCCGCCTCCAGATGGATGGATCGTAAAGTAACCGGGTGTCGCAGCCGCAGAATCGGCTTGAGACACGTATGGCGAGAACTCGAACGGGGAGCCGGCTGCTGGCGCTTGGGGAAATCCGTTGAAAAGGGGGGCTGGGCACAAGGTTGTGGCCGTCAGAGGCGTATGGGCTGGAATACGAACAGGTGTCGCCTCTTTGCCCTCTGAGCTGTACGCAGCGCCTATGCAAACAGAAGAATCCCCTTTTGGTCCTTGGGGTCCTATCTCTCCCTGTTTTCCCTTCTCTCCTTTGGCTCCTTTTTGGCCAGCCGGCCCTGCATCCCCCTTCTCACCCTTTGGACCAGCCTCCCCAGCAGGCCCCCGTTCCCCCTTATCGCCTTTTGGCCCCTGAGGACCAACAGGTCCGTGAGCCCCATCCTTACCTCGAGGACCGCGATCCCCTTTGGACCCCTTGACACCAGCTTTTCCTTGGGGCCCACGCTTGCCTTCAGGCCCCTTATGCCCCCGTTTGACGTGAGCTTCAGGAACATGTTTGGGGGACCAATTTTCGTCTAAAACAATATCATCCAGCTTGCGCACAGGAAATGTCAATGTCGGCAGGCTTGAGCCGAGGAGAAAACTTGTGGAAAAGAAAGTTGAAATGAAAAGAAAAGCAAGAGAATGAAATGGGTTTTTCATACAAAAGCTCCTTGTTAGTGCGCAGAGTGTACGAAATTTTTCTCAGATAAGTCAATTAAAACTTGAATCATCCTTGTTTTTGCGCCATTGTAGTGAGATGTCGACAATAAGTGTCGCTTATGATATAAATTACTTTTAGTACATGTCATTTTCAAAAGGCGGTTTATGAGTGTAGGTTCTTTATTACAAGACGTCCGTTATACGATTTTAGATCTTCAATCAACGCTTGAGCAGTATGACGTTCAGGTTGATTCGGCTGGCACACGAGTCATCACTACAAGGGATTCATCTCACGTGGAATCACTCGACGGCATCACCCAACTGGTTCTTGATGCGGCCGAATGGCGATGCGATCAAGATGATTTAACTATTCCGGAGCGTGTTGCCGGAATGAATATCGTGCAAAAGCTTAAACAATGGTACATAGCCTCCGATGCTGTGGCACCTCAGAAAACGTTCTCGCCTGCTCGACGCAGTCTAGAAAGTGGCCCATCTTTTTTTCGAGCATTTAGCGAGAAAAGGCTCGAGGGAATATTCTGTCAATTGATATTCAAAGAGGGGAAAGACGCTATTCAATCACATTGTGACGCCTACCTCATGAGGCCAGAACGCTGGAGTCTTCGAGAAGAAATACTGAGAGCTCTTTACATTGAACCCGGCCCTTAATAGGATGCGCCATTAGGGATGGTTCGGAACTCGGCCCACACCCTCTCTGCCTCTTCGTGAGGCAGATGCTGAGGCGTTAAGAGTCGCTCCTCA
Source organism: bacterium (assembly GCA_021811115.1). Taxonomy (GTDB): domain Bacteria; phylum Chlamydiota; class Chlamydiia; order Chlamydiales; family FEN-1388; genus JAJZPP01. The sequence continues at coordinate 7,066 of JAJZPP010000001.1, forward strand.
TACGGCTTGGCAAGATCCTTATTAATCTCAGCATCATCAAAAAGATCGGCATACATCTCCCACGGAATAGCGTAGTAGATTTTGCTGATACGGGCCCAATAGGCGGCCGCATAGCACATGGGGCAGCATTCTCCGGTCGAATACAGAATAGCCCCACTGAGATTGCCAGTATGGAGCGACCGGCACGCCTGCCGAATCGCATTGATTTCAGCGTGGGCTGTAGGGTCATGATCCGCTATGACCGTGTTTCCAGCCGCAGCGATAACCTTCCCATGGAGCACGATCACCGCTCCAAATGGCCCGCCTGTCTTGAGCTCAACCCCAGCCTGCCGCATCTGTTCAATTGCCAAGCTCATATAGTCATAGTCAGCGCTACTAGCCATTGGACCGCTCCTTACGCAATCTATCCACGCCAGCATACACTACAGGTACCACCACCAGCGTCAGCAAGGTTGATACAGCAAGCCCTGAGATAATAGCAATCGCCATGGGCGCCCGCGACTCAGACCCTGGCCCAGTGCCCAAAGCTATGGGAAGCATGCCAAAGATCATGGCACAGGTTGTCATCAGAATCGGGTGCAACCGGGTTCTGCCCGCCTGTACAAGCGCCTCATGCAGAGGAAGCCCATCCCTTGCCCGCAGCGTGTTGGCATAATCGACAAGGAGAATGGCGTTTTTGGAGACAAGCCCCATGAGCATGATGATGCCAATGATGGTGAAAATGTTGAGCGTAGAGCAGGTGACCAAGATCCCCAAAAGAGCCCCCACGATAGAGAATGGAATGGAAAGCATGATGACGAAGGGCTGCAAAAAGCTCTCAAACTGGGCCGCCAGCACCATGTACACCATGACAACAGCCAGCAGCAGCGCGAAGAGAAGGTTAGCAAACGACTCTTTCATCGCATCAGCCGTTCCGGAAAAGAGGTAGCGATAACCAGCAGGCAATTTCATATCGGTCATAATAGAAGAAATCTGGTTCATAGCCTGCCCAAGAGTCATTTTCCCCTCTTGTAAGTTGACGTATACCGAAATGATTCGAGAGCGATTGTACCTGTCTATTTGCACAGGACCGGTCGTCTGAGAAACCTCCACAAGGTTCTCTAAGACAATCGGCTCCCCAACCGCGTTCTTCACACTATACGCATAGAGCAGATCTGGCCTATTGCGAAACTGGTCATCCGCGCGTACGGTGATATCGTACCGCTCCCCTGAATCATTGAATTTAGCCACATCGGTCCCGCCAACCATCGTTTTGATAGTCTGCGCTATGGCTCTTGGAGTAACGCCAAGAGCGGCTGCCCGGTCTCGAAGAACCGTCACACTCAGCTCAGGACGCTCTTTATCAAAGGAGGTATCGATATCCACGTAGCCAGGGGTAGCTTGCAATTTGCTGACGAGGGCACCTGCGATCTCCTCGAGCCGATTCAGATCATCGCCCAGAATGTCGAGCTGGAGGGCACAGTTGCGTCGCCCCCCTCCAGAGACTCTGGGAACCTGTTCGATACTCACTTTCCACGTGGTAAAAGAGGCGGTCGCCTGGCGCACTTTCGCCATAGCTTGAGCTTGCGAGATGGCTCTCAACCCCTTTTCAGACATACGAACATAGATGGTTCCCTCATTCACCTTACGCAAATTGTCGGCACCGATGGTTGTGAACGTATAGCGGAGCCACGGTTCATTGGCAAAGGTGGACCGAATGGTGGATAACGCCTCATCAGTTGTGGAAAGAGAGGATGAGAGAGGGGTCTTCACCTTGATGAAAAACTCGCTCTGGTCTTCCATGGGGATAAATTCACTGCGAAGGAAACGGGCCGTGATAAAGGTGAAAATAAGGATCGAGCAGCTGACGAGGATCACGATTTTTGGATACTGGAGCGCCTTTTTCAAAAGGGCAGCATACCCCTCATCGATATGAGAAAAGAGGCTGTCCATCATCTGTGAAAACCGGCCATGAGAGGTCTGTTTTTTGAGGAATTTAGAAGCCAGCATTGGTGTGAGCGTGAAGGCAATAAAAAGGCTTAAGAGGACGGCTATAGCCACACCCATCCCAAATTGGTAGAAAAACCGACCAATGATCCCCTTCATAAAGGCGACGGGGAGGAAGACGGCCACAATAGACATGGTAATGGCAAAAGCGGCCAATCCAATCTCGAGAGTGCCTTCTGAAGCCGCTTTTTCGGCCGTCTTCGTCTTAAAATGACGGAAGATGTTCTCGACAACCACGATCGCATCATCAATCACAATGCCGATAGCTAACGATAGAGCCAGCAAGGTCATCTGGTTCATGGTGAAGCCGAGCATTTTCAAAAAAAGAAAGCTTGAAATGACGCTGATAGGAATGGCTATGGCACTCATCAAGGTGATACGCAGATTTCTCAAAAAGATGAAGACGATGACAACAGCCAAAAACGCCCCGAAAAGCAGGTGAAACTGGATCTCGTCGATTGAGTGCTCAATGAACGTTGATAAATCCTGCGTCACTTGGAGGCAGATGTGTTGTGGGGCCAGTTCGGATTGGAGCTTTTCGCATTCTGCCTTCACAGCCTTGGCTACAGAGACCGTGTTGGTGCCCGATTGACGTCGAACCAACAATCCGATGGCCTTTTGCGTATCCAGCCGAACGAGGGACCTCTCCTCTTCGAGCCCATCGACAGCCCTTCCCACATCACGCAGTCGTATCGGATAATCGTTTCGGTAGGCCAGCAGAAGATCATTAAATTGGTCGACATCCTCAAACTCAGCCCGAGTTTTGACCACAATCTCTTCTCGTGTCAGATCCACCTTCCCAGCCGGCACCTCGAGGTGGTGGGCTTGGAGCGCTGCGATAACCTCTGGAACCGAAATAGAGTACCCCTCCAGTCTGTGTGGATCCAGATACATCCAAAAGGTCCGATCCCGCTTGCCTACCAGTTTGATCTGACCCACATCTTTAACTTGCTGCAACCGTGTCTTGACGACCTTGTCAGCTATGATTGAAAGTTTTGCTATGGGAAGATCCCCACCAACGATAACGCCTAGGATAGGGGAAGAATCCATATCAAACTTCTCAACCACTGGATCCTCAAGATCCTGGGGAAGGTCGGAGCGGATACTCCCCATTTTGGCCTGCACCTCTTGGAAGGCCGTGTCGACGTTCTTTTCGAGCTCAAACTCGATCACAACCTGCGAGATCCCATCGGTACTCATGGAACGGAGGTGTTTGATCGAACTGATGGTTGAAATGGCATCTTCGATGGGTTTTGTGACTGTCGACTCAACCGTCTTGGGATCAGCGCCCGGCAGAACACTCACGACGGTAATGAGAGGGAACTCAACGCGCGGGTACAGATCGACGCCAATAGTCTTCCAGCAGATGGCACCAAAGAGGGCAAGGCAGCACATGATCATCGTAATGAAAACTGGCCGTCTTATAGCGGTATCAGAGAGGATCATGTTCCGCTCCTATCGTCACATGAACCCGTAGGAGTGACCCTGGTTGAAACTGAGCGAGAAACTCAGTATGCCCCCGACACTTAATGGAACGGGTCTTTTCATCAACATCTGGAGAGATGAGTGCTATCGCCCCTTCTACGCTGTTTTCATGACCGCCTTCCACTTCGAGGGAGAGTTTTGAGCCGATTGCCACAGCCGATCGATACAGCTGCGGAATGGAGAATTCCACATACGAGCCTTCGCATGAAACCATCTCTAACAGGTGTGTCGATGGCTGCACCGTCACAGATTCGCCTGGATGGACAAACCGTCTGGTAATCACGCCATCATAGGGCGCCTTAATCGTGGCATCTTTCAGATTCTGGATGGCGCGGTTCCTATTCTGTTCGGCTCGCTTGTAGACGATTTGGGCCAGTTCCCACTTGAGCCGCGTATCTTCATACCGCTTCTGGGAGATCGATGGGGACTCTCCTTGGGGCTTTTCAAACAGCTTCTTCATCCGTTCGTAGTTGCGCGCGGCATCCTCCACCTCAACGCGAGCCGATTCCAGAGCAATGGTGGACTCTGCAACCCCAATATCAAAGAGGGTGGTCTCCAATCGACACAAGGGTTGTCCCTTCTTTACCACATCCCCCACGTCCACCAACACCACCTCGACCCGGCCTGAGACAACGCTGGAAAGGGTTGTCTTAAATTTTGGACAGACCGTGCCTATTGTGGAAAATGTACTATGTTCCACACTCTCAGAGAAAAGGGAGCCGCATACTAATAAACTACACAGTAGATATCTCATCGAAAACCTCACGAGGCTCTTACGTTAGCGCAATCAGACCGGCCGCATACTCAAGCTGCGATTTGGCGATCTGAAAGCTATACAGTGACTGAAAATAGCTGGAGCGTGCCTGAGCCAGCCGTTCCTCATCATTAAGGACGTCATCACTCATGATCATCCCTTCCTCAAACAGATCATGGTCAATTTTAAGATTCTCTTCCGCCAGTTCAATACTCTTCAAGGCAACCGGAATCCTGCTGTAGGCTGAGTCCACGTTCAGATACGCCTTCTGAACGCGCAGGTGGATATCCTCAACAGCTTGGCTGTACCGCAAGGAGAGCTGATCGATCTGCTTCCTCTTCTGCGCCATTTTAGAGTCCACAATGCCGCCATCAAAGATCGGGACAGTCAAACCAACGCCGGAGTGGATCCAGTTTTTGTGAAGGAGGAACTTATCTGACGATGAGTTGAAGTTCACAAAGGCGGAAAGTCGAGGATAATCCTCTGTACGAATGGCCTTCAACTCTGCCTGAGCAGCCTTTTCATTGGCCATGATTCTCTTCAGTTCTGGATGGCAACAATCGGCTCTGGAATAAAACGTAGCCAGAGTTTCCTTCCACTGAACCTCTCGAGAAATATCTGTCAGCTGGGCCGTCCTCTCTACCTTCTTGCCAACAAGCCTACTCAAGCTTGCCAGCGCGCTCTCAATATTGTGGCGCGCCTGAATGAGCTCCTGTTGCCGCTGCGCTAGCTGCACCTCCACAACGAGCACCTCATTCTTTGTGACATATCCGACTGAAAAAAGGTCTTTTGCTGTCGCAAGCTGCTGTGTGAGCACTTTAATCGATTGGAGCACAACCTCTTCAATTTTGGCTCCCTCAAGGCTTCTGTAGTAGCTGTCTGCCACGGCAAAGAGCAAGTCCTGTTGGATACGATCCCGTTCATGCTCTGTTGCCTCCACCGTGGATCGTTGCGCCTGCATCATATCATTCACATGCCCACAGTCATACAGCGGGACGATTAAAGAGACTTTCGAAGAGGTGTACTTCTTCTCTGCGGAGATCGTCTTAATGCGGCGAGGCGGCTCAGGAATGTCGAGGGGGTTGACATCTGGCCTCGGTATCGTTGGAGATGCATGGTAGAGGGGATTATCCCGGACAAACCCCTGGTCCTTATCACGAACATTATACGTGCCTTCGGCGGATATCTTTGGGATGTTAATGCCACGAATCTCATCAATCTTTTCCTGAGCGATCATCGTTTGGAGTTCGGCTATAGAAAGCTCTTGGCTATGGTGCAAAGCTTCTTTTTGACAATCACAGAGCGTGAGAGGCTCGTCAGCTACGAGAGGAGCAAAGAAAAAAAGCGTGATGAGAAAATAATACTGTTTCATCGTGAAAAAATACCGTACATAACCATGTCGAGGCCTTCACATGTTTTGTCTTGAGCAGCCTTCTCGTGGAAAATATTGGTGAACATGATGCCGTAGAGCAGGTGGGTGAGCGTATCGATGACGAGATCGATTTGGGCGACTTTCAGCCTCCCTTGCACATAGAGCCGCTCGAGGATTTGTCGCCACGCCTCCCTCCTTTTCTCTCCGTTGGTAAAATAGGTAGATGACTTTCTGAAGCGGAACTCAGCCCGTTCCTGCACGAACAGTTCGATGAGATCTGGGTGGGCGCGGAAAAACTCAATGTAGGCAGTGACTGCCCGCTTCAATCGGAGGAGGTCATCCTTTTCATGCTCGACAACATCCCGAATATACGCTTCGACCTGCCCCATGGCTCTATCGACGGTGGCGAAGAAGAGCGCCTCCTTGGTGGGGAAGTAGCGGTAAATGGTTCCTTTTCCGACTTTGATAGCATCGGCGATCTGTTGCACATCGGTTTTTTGGAAGCCTGAATGGGAGAACTGCGTGGTCGCTGCTTGGAGGATCTGATCTCGTCGCTCATCTGTTGATGGTCGCATGTGGAAACTCTCCGGTCATTAAGT
>JAJZPP010000002.1 GCA_021811115.1 bacterium
TCCGATCTGAATCCTAACGATAGAGTGAGGCCAGCATGGCTCCCGCAGCTCTGGTTCGGATCGACGGAGAAGTGTCGAACAGAAGGGGGGTCAGGTAGGGGAGCGATTTGGAGGCGGGAAGCGTGCTGAACCCCATGATGAGCATCTCTTTCCCATCTTTGGAGGCGGTTTCATACTGCTGCTGCAGCACACTGGCCGCATGGTGGGATTTGGCAATCAGCGTGAGCAGGATGGCCGCTTGAATCCGAATCGACTCGGTGGGATGAGACAGCAAGGGCGTGAGCACCTCGTCCAGAGAGGGGGCAATCTCTTGGAAGAGAAAGCCGGCAGCCGAAGCACTAATCCCCCACGCCCTATCGCTGAGCATCTTTTCGATTTCTGAAGGGTCTATCTGTTGGTCCGCATAACACCGGAGCGCTAGGAGATCGAGCCGGAGGAGTAGGTCTTGCGATTCTGGGAGCCGAGGGATGGCCGGATGGTGGGAGAGAGTTGAGGCGTCAAGTGCGGAAAAAAGCCCCTCCTGTCGCTCTGAAAGAGGGGAAGTGTACTTCTGGAGTGCCTGTCGGAGCTCCTCTGCCGCCTCTTGTGGTTTGTATCGGTGATGGAGCAGGTAGGCGCTTAGGTTAATCTGGCAGATGGGATCTTTTACCGTGTGAAGCAGCGCGTGGGCCAGTTCCAACCCTTGGGTGCCTGTAGCGACAAGATGGCTTGTGGTACAGATCCGCTCTTCTTTTGAAGACGAGAGGATCCGTTTTTCAAACCATTCTTTTACTGGGTGTTCCTCCCCGATCAGGAGCGCCCAGGCGGCTGTTGCAGCCACGGAGATGGATGGATCGTTGAGATGGTTCTCAAAGAGGGTAGAGAGCTCAGCGTTCTTTTCTGGGAGGAGAGTCCGCCACAGCCCCAACGCTTCAAAGGCGTACTCTTTGACACGCAGAGAGGAGTCGTTGGCCAATGGCATGATGCAGAGTAACGCTTCTTTCGATGGGTTTTTGAGCACCGAAGAGGCGGCAAGCGCTCTCCAGGCAGGCCTTGGGTCAGCAACAGCGCTCGCGAGCCATGAAAGATCCAGCTCCTTCTTAAAGCTCGAGAGGAGCGAAGCGATCCCAATCTGGTCATCCTCTGAGAGCGAATCATCGGCTAAGAGCCGTTGGAGTACTGCTGGAGCGCATGCGGCTTTTTGGGAGGCCAACGTTTCTGCGGCAAGGAGCTTGATTTGCGGAGAAGCGGAGTGGCACAGCTGTTCTGCATGCTGCTGGATCGGCTCGTCGGGAAACTGGTGGGCCAGTTGGAGCGCCATCTCCTGGATGCCAAGATGGGGGTCGTCGAGAAGATGATTGAGAATAGCCATTCCTTTGGCATCATTGGTCAATGCGGCCGCCAGACCCGCTTCAGCACGGATTTTGGGGTGGTAGGCTCGTGAGGATGATCTGATAACTGCCCACGCAATCTGTTCCAGGGTTGAAGAGGGGAGCTGAATAGGATGGGCTTCATGCAACGCTCGCAACCCATCAATGTCATGGACTGCGGCGAGGTATTCGAACGAGAGAGCGAGTGTCTCGGGATCATTGGCCTGATCTGACTGTCTCAACTCCTCAAGGGCGAGCAAGGCGCCGCGCGTATCATTAAAGGAGAGCGAAAGACGGACGCGTTGCTGTAATGATGTGGCGGCGAAGAGTGGGGCGACGAGGAGTGCGAGAAAAAAAAACCTCTTCATCCAAGCCTTCCGGAGAGAGATCGTCCGCCGAGCAGGTGAAAGTGGAGGTGAAAGACGCCTTGACCCGCCTCTGGACCGCTGTTGGTGACGACTCTAAAATTGTCTTCGATGCCCCGTGTTTTTGCAATCGCTTTGGCAACCAGGAGCATTTCTCCTAATAGGGCGGAATCCTCTTCCGAAGCATCAGCGATATTGGTTATAGATTTTTTTGGAATAATAAGGACGTGGACAGGGGCCTGCGGGGCAATGTCGTTAAAGGCAAGAATCCGTTCGTTCTCAAACACCTTGTCACACGGGATATTCCCTTTGACAATCTCTTCAAATACGTTTTTCATGTTAGCGGCCTCTTTAGAGCCTCTTTAATAGTAATTCTGCGGCCCTGGTCGCCGCCTCTTTGGTCTTCCACACAGAGATAAATTTCCCCTTATGGCAAAAAACGGCCCCATCAATTCCTGAGGCTTTTTTGAGATCCTCATTCATCAGCCCTGCCCAGCTGTCGGGGTGGGGAACGCGCACTCGCATCCGATCATCGGATGTCGGGGGGATGCCGCGCAGTTTCCACTGGCCGTTCATCGGCATGATGATGAAGGAGGCCGGATGGCGCTCCCCATCCAGTTCGAAGAAGACGTCCATCCACGGAATATGCTGGTCGAAGATGAGCACATCTCGATAGCTGGCCATGGCCTTCTGGACGTCTCCTCGACAGGATAGATTGTACCGAAACCGTTCCAGGAAGCGTGTGAGGTGTTCTAAGGTAAAGGTGACCGCTTTGTGGAAGGCTTCGTTCATCTCCTCTTCCGTAGCATCGTACCGGATCGGCGTCAAATTGGATATGATGTGGGAGAAGAAGCAGTAGCCTGAAATCTGGGGATCTTTGCCATTGTCATGGGCGTCGATTCCGCGTATGAGCGAGAAATTGAGCGCATCGACTTCCTTTTGTGGAAGGGTTTTGGTCCGTAAGTATTCGAGGACCATTCCGGCGGAACTGAGTTGGCCTGTGTAGTCGACCTGATGGTGATCAAACCGTTTGTGCTGCGGGTCATACACCCCTCCTACATCGCACACGTATTCGCATCGTGCGAGGAGAGCTGGGTCGCGTGTTCGGTAAATCTGTGTTGGATCGATAAGGTTGCAGAGGATGAGGAGGGCGCATGCGGTAACATCATCCGCATGAAACGTCCCATCGTGTGTGCCAAATGACCGGGGAATGGTGTTTGGGTCTATGTCCATGGGCCTACCGTTTGCCAGATCGTAAGAATAACAATTATGACGATAGTGGGGATTTTTGGAACTGAAAGATTGGGTGTAGTAATTTCTTGACATTAATTTATTGACAATTGATAGAGAAGCAAAAGGCAACTGTTCAAGATGTTGATCTCCATTTCTTGAGCGCTTGTCAAAGCAGTCATACTTAAAAGAGGTCTTATGAAATATAGCATAGTATTCTCCCTTGCCGTCATGGTTTTTTCTTGCGTGATGGGGGTCGGTTCAGCTAGTCCTCCAGCGGCTGTGGTGGCCGAGTCTGATGATGTCGAAGCGCTTTCGATCTTTGATATTACCGTTGCCTCTCCAACTCCGATACAGGTTGTGCTTCCAGCTATGTCAACAGCCATAGCCATAACGCCCAACGCACACGAAGCGTGGACATGCATGGGCGGGTTAAATAGTGTGGCGGTTGTCGATCTGACCACCAATACTCTTATCTCAACTATTGCGATTCCGGTCGGTTTCAATCCTGTCGACATAGCGATTACTCCCGATGGAACACAGGCGTGGGTCTGTAATGAAAGTGTAGCATCCATTACGGTCATCAATACGGCGAATAAAACTGTTTCCGCTACAATCACTGGCCCTTTCAACTCTCCTGATGCCGTAGCCATTACCCCTGACGGGAAACACGCCTTGGTGTGTAATCTGGCGACCGCTCAAGTGTATGTCATCGATGTTGCCACGCACGCTGCCTCTGTTGCTATCAATGTAGGGAGCCATCCCGATGCCATAGCCGTTACTCCCGATGGGAAACAGGCGTGGGTGTGTAATCTGTCTGATAGCACAGTTTCAGTCATCGATCTTTCCACATATGCTGTTTCCGCAACCATAGGAGTAGGTACGTCTCCTAATGCGCTCGCCATCGCGCCGGATAATACCCAGGTGTGGGTAAGCAATAACGGTTCCCAGACACTTTCCGTGATCGATATTGCTAGTAAAACCGTGATCGGTACGATATCGCTAGGAGCTTCGTTGTCTCCAGAGGGCATTGCCATGACCCCCAATAATACGACGGCCTGGGAGGCCAATGGGGTTGTCACATCAGTAGCCAACGTTCAAGCATATAGTCGCAGCTCCCAGAGTCTCACCCGCACAGTGTCGTATCCTTCAGGCGTGCAACTCCTCAGTATAGCCATCACCCCCGATCAGGCTCCCACAGCTCAGTTTACAGCGTCAATCAACCGAGGCGTCGGTGCGTTTGATGCATCGGCCTCCAGCTCTCCCTATGGAACTATTGCCAGCTACAGGTGGAATTTTGGAGATGGCACTCCTGTGCAGACAGTTACCACTCCGCAAATCTCCCACACATACGCATCCGGCGGGACGTTCACAGTGACACTCACTGTCACAAACTCTCAGGGCACCTCTACAACACAAACATTCACTGGACAAACGGTGAGCAACAATGGTGGGCCATCAGCACAGACATCCCAACAGATCGTCATTCCAAAATCGCCATCCAAGTTCAAGGGCAAACCAAAATTTTATCACCATCACAAAAAATTGTTTCTGAAAACATGGTGGACGCCAAGCCATTCATCCAATATTATGAGCTACATCATTGCTGGCTACGATAAGACGCGCGCCACTATTCCTGTGAAGCATAAACGGTCATACACGCTGAGGCTGCATCCCCACTTCCCCCACCACTCCCTGTCAAAGAAATATAAACGATACTTGCAACACAAGTACACGATTCAGGCCGTCAATGGGAGCGGAGCCAGCGGTCCTGGCACTCGTTTGCATGTCGATCAGTAACCGGAGGTTTTTGTGGTAGCAACTTTCATAACCGTCCTCATGCTTGTTGGTTTTTGCACAGGGGCGTCTCAGATGCCAGGCGCTGAAGCGATGATGATGGGTTCGAAAGACTTTTTCGAACCCTTTTTCAAAGTGGCTTTTTTCCTCTCCATAGCCCCGTGGATGTATATGCTCTTCTTATCACAGGGAGCAGAAACCCAGCCCATCACTATGGCAGGCCTGCGATCCAACATTGAAGACAAGAAAATGTATTACTATTCGGCAGGTGTTATCGCCGCCTCGTTGGGCGGTGGTTTTTTTATCCTACAACCCTTTTTTCCTCCACAGTGGTCGTTTATTGGCTCTGTCCTGTGCGCCGCCATTGTAGTTGATCTTTTGCGGATGTCGTACTGCCGTTTTCAGTTCCGACGGACCCCTGAAGGGCTTGGGGAGTGGTTTCGAGAAGTGATGATGAAAGCTGTAAAACGGTGGGATGAGCAATGGTATGCCATCTGCTGTGAGATCCCCTTTGCCATGATGGTCTTCTACATGAAGGCGGGCGCCTATGGGTCATTCCGTCTCTTTTCCAACGAAATTGTTCGTATGTCGCCTCAGTGGCTCGCTTCCTTAGCGAAGGTTGAGATGTTTAAGATTCCCAGTGAATCGGAACAGAGCATGCTTGCGCGGTATATGCACGCTGAGGTGATGACGACGAAAAGGATTAAATGGATGTTGCTGGAAGCGTGCGCTCTCGGAAGCTATGGAGGAGTCGAAGAGGCTTCACGACTATCTGGGAAGCTGTTTGTCGCATTTCACCATCAGCACGAGTCTCTTGGTTTTTCTTTGCTGAAAGTCCTCGACTCTCTTTCACAAAAGGATTTGGGCAGAATTGAGATAAAAGATATCGATCTTGAGATTTTGCAGACTTATGGGGAAGTTGTAAAGTTATTAATTGAAGAAAGCATGGGTCGAAGAGAGATAGATTCTGCTGCCATTATGGCTGTTCTGAGACTCTTTGAGGATAAGCTGAGGGTTGTTTTGCAAAGAGAGGTGCCTTCCGATCTTTATACGCTTTTGTTGCCTCTTGAAGAGATTGCTTTTATGCTCGAGAAAAGGCAGTACCGCTCCATGCCTGGAATGGAGGCGGTGGATGGTGAGCTGAATCGTCTTTTGTCATTCTATGGCCAAACAAGGTGATGTGGTATAATACGCCCACTATTTTACAAAAGGCGTGAGAGGTATGGGCGCAAAAAGTGAACACGAGTGTGCGATTCGGCCACGACGAGATCAGGATTTCCCGGAGTGGTACCAGCAGGTGATTAAAGCGGCCGATATGGCCGAAAACTCCCCCGTACGTGGCTGTATGACCATTAAACCGTGGGGTTGGGCCATCTGGGAGCGGATTCGGGATCGACTGGACGCTCGTATCAAGGCTACAGGTCATGAAAACGCCTATTTCCCCCTCTTCATCCCGTTAAGTTTCCTCGAGAAAGAGGCCTCACACGTCGCCGGCTTTGCCAAAGAGTGCGCTATTGTCACCCACCATCGACTCGAAGCTAAGGGTGACAAGCTTGTTCCCGTCGGAGAGCTTGAGGAGCCGTTGATTGTGAGACCCACCTCTGAGGTCGTCATCGGAGAGGCGTTTTCTCGATGGATCAGCTCTTGGCGCGATCTTCCCCTGAAAATAAACCAGTGGGCCAACGTCGTTCGCTGGGAGATGCGTCCTCGTATTTTTATTCGCACCACAGAATTCTTGTGGCAAGAGGGCCACACAGCCCACGCATCAGAGGCAGAAGCGTGGGAAGAGGCTAAAATTATGCTTGAAGAGTATCGACAAGTCATTGAAGGATTTTTGTCCATCCCTGTCATTCCTGGAAGAAAATCGGCTGGAGAGCGGTTCCCCGGGGCCGTTGATACCATGAGTTTGGAGTCCATGACGCAGGATCGGAAGGCGATCCAGTGTGCGACCTCCCACTACCTTGGACAAAATTTTGCCAAGGCGTTTTCCATTCGATTCAACAACGCAAGCAGTCAGATGGAGTATGCGTACACCACGTCGTGGGGGATGACCACACGGCTCATTGGCGCCATGATCATGGCCCATGGCGATGATAACGGCCTGTGTTTGCCTCCGACAGTAGCTCCTTACCAGATTGTCATTATTCCTATTCTGACGAAAGAGGAGAAGCGAAACGAGGTGTTGCGTGCTGCCCATTCCCTGAAAGCAGAGCTGGAGAGTAAATCCTTTGATGGAGAGAAGATTCGGGTCTATGTGGATGAACGGGATATGCGCGCCGGTGAAAAAGGATGGGCCTGGATTAAGAAGGGTGTGCCCATTAAGATCGAGCTTGGGCCGCGCGATGTGGAGGCAGGGACCTGCATTGTCACCATTCGTGATGATGTCTCATTGGCCAAGCGGAGTATGGCAACGGCCGATCTGGTCGGGAGTATCGAAACGCTGTTGTCCTCTTTCCAGCGACGGCTTTTTGAGCAGGCAGTTCAGTTTCGAAAGCAGCATACCCGGACAGATATCTCATCCTTTGAGGAGTTGCGCGACTTCTTTACACCCAATAATGAAGAGGAGCCTGAAATTCACGGGGGATTTGTTGTCGCGAAGTGGAGTGAAGACGGCGCCTCTGAGGAGATGCTCAAAGAGCTGAAGATCACGATTCGTGGCTTGCCGCTGGAGCAGTCGGGCACGCAAGGCACCTGCGTTGTCACAGGGAAACCGGCAACCGTTGACGCCATTTTTGCCAAGGCATACTGATGACAGTAGAGAAGCTGACCCTCATCCAACAGTGGCAGTCGTTCCAGAAGACTTCTACTGGTGGGGACCAGCTCTACTTCAGAATTGATGAGGATGGGGTGGTGCGTCTTGAGCGCAACCCCTCCTTCGTTCGTCGATTGGTCGAAAGCGAGCAGTTTCTCCTCTCGAAGTGTGTGGGACAGGTTGCTTCTGAGGTAGCCACAACTGACAATAAGCAGTTTCTTGTCTTTTGCCAGAAGATCGTCCGGCGCTACAAGAACCCCTCGTTTTTTCATCGAATCATTCGCTTCTTCCTTGGCCCGCACCAGATTCCTCAAGAGATCCGTCAGTTTGAGACCCTTCTGACCCGCCGGATTGCTGCGTTAGCGCCGAAGGTGTTGCCAGCTCCACCCAAGAAGACCCCGGTGGCGCCTGTTCCTGAAAAACAGAAAGACACCTCCGAAGAACAGGGCCTTAAAATCGCTCAAGAGGCTGTCTCACATCTGCCCCCACACGTCTTTGGCGGGGAAGAGACGGCTCGCCATGTGGAAGAGTACGTGGTGCGTGAGCTCCCCAAAATGGTTGCGGAGGCTATTCGGGCGAAAGCCGACATCAAGCACACTATCGAAACACAGTCAAAGGTGAAATTTGGGGTTATCAAGTGTCGATATAGTACGGAACCTGGTAGGCCGTTAGAGATCGAGCTTCAGGCGTATCTGAACGAGGGGCAGTTTAAAATCATACAGACTGTGGCTCAGTGTGGGGGTCCTGCCTTTGCGCTCATCGGTGAAGTGGTTGTCTATGCCAAGCCCCAAGAGGGGAAGAAGGCGCGAGAGATGTTCCTGAACGAATTGCGGTGTATGGAGCTCTTGCGCACCGAACGTTCTGGGAACCCTCCTCTTGGGCCTGAAAGCCATGTGGTCCTGGGCCACCGTGTTACCAAGCGCAAGGATCCTTCCCAGACAAAAGGGATGCTTCTGCCGTTCTGTGATAGAGGAACGTTTAAGAGGTTGCCACCTGGAATGACTCCAGAAAACATGCAGAGTGCGATCGATGGTGCGTTGGGGCTCGATGAGCTGCACCGGAGAGGGATCGTCCACTTGGATGTCAAGCCGGATAATTTCTTTCGCAAAACTGGGGCTGCTGGAGCTGTTCGAGGATATCTTGGCGACCTTGGATTGGCGGCGCTCACCGGCGAAAAGGTACGGAAAAGGGGGACGCCTCTTTACATGGCGCCTGAAGTGGCATCGAAAAACAAGACAAAAGAATTTTCTCCGGATCCTTCGATGGACATGTGGTCGTATGGTCTGTGCCTCGTTGATCTTCTCTTTGGACCTAGGGTCAATGCGTTTCACAAAGCGCCCGCAAAAGCTACCAAACAACAGTTACGTGACACGACAGTGTCGCGGATGAAGCGAAAAGCGGTAGGAGAGCCGCAAAAGAAACTGGTTGCCCTCATAGAGCAGCTTTTGAGTATAGATCCTCTCGATCGGCCTGATGCTAAAACCGTGGTCGATACGCTTTCAGCGATATTTAGCGAACAAAGATCCAGTGGCGTTTGATGTTATGGAGCCTTTTGCAAAACTATAAAGCACTTTTTGCTCGTGGCGGCTCGAATAGAGAGACGATCGCTCCTCACCCAGGGCTACCGCCATTGGGTTCGTCGCGATCGTCTCTCTCTTCGTCGCCGGCACTTCGCAAAAAATGCTTTATAGTTTTGCAAAAGGCTCTAAAGAGCCTCTATGTTTCTCTTTTAGGTCTTTTTTTTGGGATGCAATATATGACGACGCAAGGTGTGGTGAGAATTTTTTCACAAAACTCTCCAGTTGTTTCTGGGCGTTATGGAGAGTCCTGCGGGGCTTTTGGATCGCCAGTTCTTAGTCATACAGAAAAAGAGGCTTTTCAACAGTTGTCGGTCCATTTCTCGCTTGTGACGGAGGAGGAGGGAAGGGAGCGACTCGTGAGTTATCTGGCTGGCGATGATGCAACGCTTCTCAGCAACCATCACGAGGCGGATCAAGAAGGAGTTGAGCGAGGTTTGCGATACAGCCTGCAAGACTACGTTTCAGAAAGGTTTCTCCCTCTTTTCTTCGAGACAGAAAGTGAGAGAATTGATTGGATTGAGCGATGTCTGAGAGGGATTGTCGTGGCGCGCGAGCGTATGGCACGAGGGGGGTTGGTTGGGACAGAGGACAAGTTTGTTAATGCGCTCGTTGGACCAGTTTTGCAAGGTATTTTGGCTCCAGGCTTTTCTCAAGAGGCTGTGCTCCGTACTCCTGAAAAGGAGAGAGGGGAGAGACTCGAACGGTGGAGACGTGTGGGAGGGTCCTTTTTTAATGTAAAATTTTCTCCCGAGGAGCGGCTCGCTGATAAACTTGTCGTATCGGTGTCGCAGGTTCCTCCTCTGGAAATCGCCAACTTTTCCATCCAATCGGCTGTGGCGCATGCTATGGGGGACCGCCGGACTCAAGAAGACGGAGATTTGTGGGGGATCGCGCGCGTTTATGGGCAGGAGATAGGCTATTTTGCTATCATCGATGGCCACGCTGGGTGTGCGGTGACGACTTTTTTGCAAAAAACATTTGCTACAATTCTAACAGAACATCTCGAAATTGCGGGCAAGCCATTGCAGGACATGAACGGAGCCGAAATAGAGAATTTATTGACTTCTCTCTTTGTAAAAGTGCAATTCCGATGGAACGCGATTCATCCAGAATGGGCGCGCGAGTGTTTTGTCGCTGAAATGGACGCGGTGATCGAGTCTATATTTAACAAGGCTGGAGAGGGGTATATCGATACTCAGATTCCAACTGTTTTCAAATTAATACTTGACAAAATTCATGTCAGACTCTGCTCTCTTGAGAAGGCCAAAACGGATGAAGAGAAAAGTAAGCAGGTGTCTGAATATGTGAACGCGGTTGTTGATGAATTTTGTCAACAGCTTGATTTACAAGCTTTTCAGAAAGGGCTCTTTGGTAAAGAGCTCCAGGACGATATAGTGAAACGTTTAAAGAAAATTCTCACTAATGCTCGGAAGAAGGTTGGGAAGGTGTGCGCTAACAGACACGACGATCCTGGAGCTGTCATCTCGCTGGCTCTCATTGCGGAAGAATTAGGGGGCGTTGCTCTCTACGCGGTGAATGTGGGGGATTCTCGAATTTTGGCTTTCCAAGGCCAAAAGGTATATCCCATGACAGAAGACGCTTCCTCGCAGGACGATCGCTTCGAGAAGGGAATCATAAAAAGGGGAGGGAAGATAGTGACTCTTTCTGGAGAGAAGAGAGTATGGGGAAAGGCTGGTTCGCTTAACGTCGCTCGGAGCGTTGGAGATGAGGGAATTCAAGGAATGACGGCACGGGCGAAGGTGCAACGGATGGTGCTTGATCAGCCGACGACTGTTGTCATTGGTTGCGATGGCCTTTTCGAAAGACGATCCTCTCATGATCTTGGAGAAAAATTTCTCGAAATGCAATCGCAGCCGGTGTCCGAACGGGCAGAAGGGCTTGTACGCTGGGCGTATGCATCGGGGAGTTCGGATAATATGAGCGCCATGGTGATGGTTATTCGGCCCTTGCAATAGCGGCGTCGTTGCCCTTGTTGCAGATCTTCAGTGCTTGACGGCTCAACGCTGAAAGTTCCAGGATGCGCATGCCGTTCAAATCGGCCTGGAGTTGGTCGACAGAGGTGAAGACAAGTCCTTTCATGTCCAGCTCTCGAGCCAAAGTTACGGTTTCGGCAGAATCGTCGATGAGGAGACACTTCTGAGGCTGTGCGTTCAGACGTTGGAAGAGGAGCTGAAGCGTCTCTTTCTTTGACTTTCCAGCACCGATATCGGAAGAGAGGACTATCGGATCGAAATACTGGTCCATGGCTTTCATGATGGTTGACTGCGCTTTCGGCACATTGGAGAAGAGCGCCACGCGGTAGCCCTGTGATGTGAGTGTTTGGGCCAGCTTGATCATTTTCGGATTGGGGCGCAGAGCCGAGACTCTGGCGGCATCCAGTTTTTCCGTCCAGTTGAGAGGAAGCTTGGTATTGGTTGCTGCCGCGTACTGGTTCCAAAATTGGTCCTCTGAAACGCCTTTGGCTCGTGCTTGTCGGCGCGATTCGAGGACATGTGCCAATTTAGAGGCCGGCAGCTGGAGAGACTGCTCGAGGAAGAGGAAGAGCTTTTCATTGTCAGGTCTCGCCACGACGCCGCAATAATCAAAGATAACAACTGGTTTTTGAGACTCTGGGGTTGGTTGGCAGTACGCTACGGCAAAGAGCGAGCAGAACAACCCAATCCAAGGAAGTAATGTTTTCATTTCTTTTTAACCCTCGTTACAATGAAACAAATTAATTATACACAAAACTTTATTTTAAGTGTTAGTTCCATATGCGAATTTTTTGCTTGAAACATTCGGATCTCAAAAGCATAGTGAGAAGGCCACTGTTTGGGAGGTAAAGGTATGAAATCGTCAAAAATTGAGCATGGTGAAGATGATCACCTTCTCTGATAGCGATGGGAATAGATTTCAGCTCGTGGAAAAACTGGAATGTACCCGTTCCACCTGAACTTATGTCCATCTGATAGAGCGAACAATGATATTCATGATAGAATGATACGAATGATAAGAATTTTTATCATTCCTATCATTCTATCATTTTTTTAATATTTGCTTGGCTGATGGGGTGTAATGAAGACGTAATGATCAAAGGTGTACGATGAATGAAAAAGCGAGGTGGCTCAAT
>JAJZPP010000003.1 GCA_021811115.1 bacterium
ATGGCGGTAGCCCTGGGTGAGGAGCGATCGTCTCTCTATTCGAGCCGCCACGAGCAAAAAGTGCTTTATAGTTTTGCAAAAGGCTCTTTATACAAAGAATCAGTTTTTGACGCTACATAACTCGAAGGAGACGGGGGAACCGGAATAGCCGTGTTTGGAATTCTTTCGTTTGGGATATAATTTCGTTATGGACTTATTAATCAGCGAATTATTTGAAACCATTCAGGGCGAGACGAGCTTCACCGGCTGCCTGACCACGTTCATTCGGCTCGCCGGCTGTCCCCTTCGGTGCTCGTGGTGCGATACCCCTCAAGGGCATCTGCAAGGGAAGAAAATGTCCTTCGAGCAACTCCTCGCATGCGTAGAAAAATTTGGCTGGCACCACGTCTGCATTACTGGCGGAGAGCCTCTTGCCCAAGCCAATTGCATCCCGTTTCTCAAGCTTCTTGTCGATCGCACCTTTACGGTCTCTTTAGAAACCAACGGGGCCGTTTCTACCGCTGCTGTGCCGGAAGAAGTGCACGTCATCCTTGATATAAAGTGCCCTGGAAGTGGCATGGAGGCCCACAACCACTGGCCCAATCTCGATCGGCTCCGCCCACACGATGAAGTCAAATTTGTCGTAGCGAATAAGGATGATTTTTCCTGGGCGCTTTCGATTATTTCGAACTATAATCTTGCGTCAAAAGTCTCCTCTCTCCTCATTTCTCCCGTCTGGGACAGGCTGGATCCAAAGGAGCTTATCTCATGGATGCTCCTCTCAAAAATGCCCTTGCGGCTCAACCTCCAAACCCACAAGTACGTAGGAGCCCGATGAAGGCCGTTGTGTTGCTCTCAGGAGGAATCGATTCATGCGTCCTCTTAGCGTATGCGCTCTCCAAAGGGCATACGTGTACGGCCCTCTCGTACCATTATGGGCAGCGCCACCTCATCGAATTGGAGAGTGCCAAAAAAATCGCCTCCTCCTATGGAGTCCCCCACAGTATTGTGACGATCGATCCATCTCTCTTCCAATCTGCCCCCTCTGCGCTAACCGACCCTTCAATCCCCGTGAACCAAGCGTCCGCCTATGTTCCCGCGCGCAACCTCATCTTCCTCTCATTAGCGGCGAGCTTTGCCGAGGCAAGAGGGGCGTCGACGATCTATTTTGGGGGCAATGGAGATGATGCTCCCCACTTCCCTGACTGTACCCCGCGGTTCATCAATGCGATGCAAGCGGCTATCGCGTTCGGTGCGAAAACTCCTGTATCGATCCAAGCGCCTCTTACTTCCATGTCAAAAAAAGAAGTGAAAGCTCTCGGTCGTTCCTTACAGGCCCCCCTCGATCTGACCTGGTCCTGCTACCAACCCACAGAAAAAAGTCGACCCTGCGGGAAATGTCCCGCATGCCTCCTCGCCTCAGACCCTTGCTGTTTATACGACCAATGAGATAAGGTCCGGTTTTTATTGGTCTTTCTAACTCGAATGGTAGAAATGACTTAGGGGCCTTACTGGCAAATTAAGGGAATATGACCCAGTTTACCTGTCCAATGCATCCGGAAATTCAGCAAGAGGGGCCAGGCAACTGCCCTCTGTGCGGGATGAACCTGGAGCCGATCACCCCTCCTTCATCACAGGAGCCGGAAGTAAGTGACCTAGGCTACCGCTTGTGGATTTCCTTTATCCTCACCGTTCCACTGCTCCTCACACCTCAATGGCCCTGGGTTCAAGCCATACTGTGTACCGTCATCGTAGGATTTGGTGGATGGCACTTCTTCAGGACAGCCTTCACGTCACGTCGTCCCAACATGTTCACCCTCATCTCTCTGGGTGTGGGCGCCGCCTACCTCTACAGTATGGCAGCAACCGCGGCTCCATCAATTTTCCCTCCTTCGGTCAGCCCAAAGGGCTCTTTGCCCCTTTACTTCGATTCTGCAGCCATGATTACGGTCCTTGTATTGCTCGGGCAACTGTTGGAACGGGCTGCTCGATTCAAAACAAATCAAGCCGTCCAATCCCTGCTTGAGAGAGCTGCCAAAACGGCAGTGCTCCTCGTCAATGGTCACGAGAAGGATGTTCCTATCGAACAGGTACGCATTGGGGATGTCCTCCGCGTCAAACCAGGAGAAAAAATCCCTGTCGACGGTACGGTGACGAGTGGCCACAGCACGGTCGATGAATCTATGATCACTGGTGAGCCGATACCGGTGGAAAAGAGCGTGAAAGATCCTGTCATCGGAGGGACCATGAACCAGACAGGCAGCTTCCTCATGCAGGCTGAAAAGGTTGGCAAAGATACGATGCTTGCCGCAATCACCAAGATGGTCATGGAAGCATGTAAGAGTAAACCTCCCATTCAAAGGCTCGCAGACACTGTTTCCAGCTATTTTGTACCCATCGTCATGGTTGTTGCGATCGCTACCTTATTTTTCTGGCTCGCTGTGGGATCAGGAGTCTCATTTGCCCTTGTCAGTAGTGTGGCTGTCCTCATTATCGCCTGTCCGTGTGCTCTGGGGCTGGCTACCCCATTAGCCGTCATGATAGGAGTTGGCCGTGGAGCTAGTGAGGGGGTGCTCTTTAAAAATGGTGAAGGGATTGAAGCGCTTGAAAAAGTGAACACGGTCGTGATCGACAAGACAGGAACTCTGACCGAAGGAAAACCCACAGTCACCCACATCGAAGCGGTTTCTCCTTGGACCGTCGAGCAGCTCCTCATTCTCTGTGCAGCGGTCGAACGGGGGAGCGAACACCCGCTCGCTTCAGCTATCCTCGCAAAAGCCTCACAAATGGAGCTGCCTCCGCTTGATAAGTTCTCCTCACATACAGGAGAGGGCATCCAGGGGGTCGTGGGAGGCCACGAGGTGATGGTGGGAACTCAAACCTTCCTCTTGCGATCTGGCATCGAGACAAAACAACTCCGCACAGAAACCTTTCAAAACGATGGAAACACGGTGCTGTTCATTGCCATCAATGGGAAGGCGGCAGGATTTGTGGCTGTCGCTGATGCCATAAAAGCCTCGACTCCGGACGCACTCGAAGCGCTCCATCGGTTAGCCTTAAACGTCATCATGGTCTCTGGGGATAATGAAAAGACCGTCCACACTGTGGCTGAAAAGCTCCATATCAATGAGTTCCACAGCAATGCCTCTCCGCAGTACAAGCATGATTTTGTGAAAGAGCTCCGATCCAAGGGAGCCATTGTTGCCATGGCTGGTGATGGCATCAATGATGCGCCCGCCTTAGCAGCTGCAAACGTGGGCATTGCGATGGGTTCTGGAACCGATGTGGCTATTGAAAGCGCCTCCATTACCCTCGTTAAAGGCGATGTGGCGGCCATTTATCGAGCCATCCTATTGAGCCGGATGATCATGCGGACCATACGCCAAAATCTCTTCCTGGCGTTTATTTACAATGTTCTTGCCATTCCGATAGCGGCAGGGGTCTTTTACCCGACCTTTGGATTACAGCTCGATCCTGTCATTGCTGCTGTCTGTATGAGTTTAAGCTCCCTGTCCGTCGTCGGAAATGCGCTGAGAGGACTCAGGAAGGCTTTTTAGCTAACAGCCACTTTCCATAATCGATGATGCAAGAATACTGTTGCTCCGTTTGCACGCACCCAGATCCGCGCTGACTACGTAATGTAAGAACAATATTTTTGACCGTTTCTTCAAGGTTGTCCGCTGTAACCTCACCTTTGTTAATTTTTTCCTCCAAAATGGCTGCGGCTATGAGGGTTCCCGTTCTTCCAATGCCAGCCCTACAATGAATAACTGTATTGTTCCCTCTAAAAGGTTCTTGTTTAAGCAATTGAACAAGATCGTCAATCGCCTTCAGAGAACCGGCATTAAAATCTTTCCAATCCGGGTAATGGTATCGGGTCACTGTTTTTTTCTCACCGTCAACCTCGACCTCATATTCAAAGTGCCGATCCTTTACAGCCGTTAACTTCACGTTGACTTTTCCTTCCTCATCTGCCCGCACGGTTTGGCCAACTTCAGTCGGATAGTAAGGATAAACACCTTTTTGCATATCTTCATCTGTTGTAAGGTCAACAACACCGCCTCCCTCAGTAGCAGCAAAAGCCCAAAATGATCCTGACAATGTTGGAGCTTGTGAGGCAACAAACGATCGATCGCTTATTCCCACTCCTACGTGATTCGCATGCAAATAGTGATAGTCCCCATGAGTAGCTCTTACAGCTGTCTCAGATGGACAAGGAACGTTAGAAAAACGATGATATGCCTCTTCGCTATCAAGATTTTTTATAACAAGATGTCTTGTAGCCTCCATAACATCAGACCATCGTTTCAGAGAGTGAGCAGCTGCTTCAGCAGGAGAAACGATTGGCGTCGTTGCTACCGGCTGAACGCTTCCGATAGGCGACGAAGCACCAGCAGCTTGTTCTCTTCCGCGTAAAACTCTTTGAGCAAGGCCACCGGTTTTTGTATCTGGGGGTAAGGGAGGTTTCTTTTCGATTGGTACCCTTTCTGGCATTCGAGGTGTTTCACCAATACGACCTGACATACTATTTTTCTCCTTTAAAAAATATGGCTCCAGTTCCTCCATACCACATTTATCAATAGGTAGCAAAGTGTTTATTTTGAATGCGACGGACAATGATATGAAAGAAATTCAATTCTTTCATCCTACGTATCAGGCACATCATTCATATCATGGATTTTTTGGCACTTTAACGGCGTGTATGACTTGGGGTGGCTCTGGTGAATTTTCCGGACTGAGGCGGTGATCGAGACCCGAGCGAAGACACAGCAGGGCCCAAGCCAACACGTTGAGTTTTCGCTCCTTCAAGATCTCAGGTATCCAACCGTAACCAAGCAAAGGAGGCAACCTAAGGCTACTCGGCACACACGCTTATATATGGCTTTTGAACATGATTCCGCGGTTGCATAGTAGTCGTATGTGATGAGTCTGCCATCCTTATTCTTGACAGACTTCGATTCAACGTGAGGCTCATGGCTCGTATCAATATTCACAAACCTCTTGAGCCGAGAGTCCAATTGTTCGTAAAGGTAAAGCATTTCCGTCGAAGCAAACATAGTATCTCCTTGTAACGAGGGATTATTAGGGACTTTATGCTCGACTCCTAACGGCGTGGCCGAACTTCAGTCAAAAACCAGGTCAGCGTATTCTTCAGATCAGACGATCGTTGGATCGCCTCAAGTGCCTGTTGGAGGAGGAGAGGAGATGTTGTGCTTCGCATGGTAAGGTAGAGTGACTCGAAGAGACGGGCGGCTCGACGTTGGAAGAGCAGACCCACTTCGCCCTCAACTGAGGCTTCTTCTGACGTGTCGGAGAGCTGTTTGAGTAGATTTTTCTTCTCCTCTTCGAACTCTTCTTCAACCGTTTCAGCGGCACGAAGCACCTGAGCATAGGTTGGAGATTCCACGGCAAGAAGATCACACAAGGCACCTGGAAGAGGAACCTCTTCTGGAACACCAGGGAGTCTTACCATTTGGGCTCTTGAGAGTATTGTGGGCAGGATTTGGTGGGGAGCCTCCGTAGTAAGGATGATCACCGTATGTGGAGGAGGCTCCTCCAATGTCTTGAGGAGAGCATTGGATGATGAGGGAAGCATCCGCTCTGCCGCATCGATAAAAACGCCTCTTCGCTGCAGGGCGAAGGGCGCTAAGGAAAGCTGCTCGATCAGATTGCGGATGGCTTCGACGGTGTGCAGGCTCACCTTGCCACTACAGCTGAGCTCAAGAAGATCGGGGTGCTCTTTTTTCTCAATCCCAAGCCAATCACACAACCACGCCTTGGCACAAGCTGAGGCCTCTTTTCCATTGGGAGAGGTAAAAACCATCAGGTGGGGAGGGTTTCCTGCAAGCAACCGCTTCAACCGGAGGCTAATTTCTGGGGCTAATTCAAGTTGGTCAAGATGCATATAATACTCTCGATATATGCTCTTGAGCTTGTAGAAAGAGTGTCTCTTTGTCCTGTAACGCATCCAGCACAACAATGCGCGAGGGGCTTTTCGCCGCCATGGCTAAAAATCCAGAGCGCACCCGTTCGTGAAAGGAGAGTTCTTCCGCTTCGAGACGATCGCGTCTTTCTTGCTGCCTCTTGTGGACCCGTTTAAAGCCAACATCACACGGGACATCAAGGTAGAGCGTCAGGTCGGGAAGCAGCGGCACCACATCGGTCGCCAGCTTCCACAAAGGCTCGATATCCATCCCTCTGCCGAATCCCTGGTACGCCATGGTAGAATCCACATACCTATCGCACAGGACGATCTGTCCTCTTTTTAGGGCTGGCTCGACTATTGCTGAAACATGTTCCACACGAGCCGCCAAGAGCAGCAGCGTCTCCGTCAGAGGACCCATTGTGTTGGCCCCAAGAAACAGCTCCCGAATCTTTTCCCCCACAGGGGTCCCACCAGGCTCGCGTGTGACAATATGCGGCAGAGTTGAGGAGGCCATCCACGAGGAGAGCGCCTCGATGAGGCAACTCTTGCCAGACCCCTCTCCCCCCTCAAGAGTGATGAATACCCCTGCCATGCGCTTACTCGCCTTCTACAGGCGCCTCCGACACAGTTTCAACAGGCTGTTCCGGAAGGGCCGTCTCCTCCCCACTCGTCGGAACGCGCTGGACAGCCACCAGCACAGTCTCCTTCAGATGGGCGAGACGAACTCCCTGCGTATTGCGCCCCATGACACGAACATCGGCCAGCCGGATCCGGATTGTCTGACCACCCTCGGCAACCATGAGCAGACTATCAGAATCGGTCACACTCAATGCGCCGACAACAAGCCCATTACGCTCATTGGTAATAATGGATTTGACGCCAACACCACCCCGGTGGGCCTTCCTAAAATCTTCAACCTTAGACCGTTTACCAAAGCCGTTTTCGCAGACGATGAGAAGCGTCTCAGAGCCGCTGACAGCCTCACAGCCGACAACGCCATCCCCTTCCTTACGGAGCGTCACGCCGCGGACACCTCGCGCCGTTCGCCCCATCTCTCGAACTTCAGACTCATCAAACCGCACAGCCATGCCTTGACGGGTAAAGAGCATGATCTCCTGGCCAGGAAGGACGTGGCGGGCTGCAATGAGTTCATCCCCTTCATCAATCGCTAAGGCGATGATGCCTTTACGGCGCTGGTTGGCAAACTCGCTCAAGTTGGTCTTCTTCACAACCCCGTTGCGCGTGGCCATGAGCACATAGCTTGATGGGTCAAACTCAGGCACCTGGATGATCGTGGCAATCTTCTCTTCCGGCTTAATCTCCTCAAGCAGGTTGATGAGTGGTTTTCCCTTCGACCGTCGACCCGTATCGGGTATCTGCCACACCTTCAGCCAGTAGAGTCGACCCAGCGTCGTGAAGATGAGAAGGTAGTCATGGGTCGAGGCAACGTACAGCCCTTTGATGGCATCATCCTCTTTCTTCACCTCAAAGCCCGCAACCCCTTGCCCCCCTCGACGCTGCTCCCTGAACGTATCGATTGGCATCCGTTTGATGTAATCGTCCGTCGAGATCGTGATCGCCACCTGTTCCCTCGCAATCAGGTCTTCGATATCCACTTCTGTCTCAGCGGCCGTGATGAGTGTTTTGCGCGGTTCATCGTAGTGCTTGAAAATGTCCTGCAACTCGATGCGGATAATCCCCTTGACCCGCTCTTCACTCGCCAAAATAGCCTTCAAGTCGGCGATTTTTTCGAGCAGCGCTTGGTACTCTTTCGAAATCTTATCATGCTCGAGCGCTGTCAGCTGGTAGAGGCGCAGCTCAAGAATGGCGGCCGCTTGCCGTTCGGTGAATCCAAACCGCTGCATGAGACTTACCCTGGCATCCTCTTTGGAAGCAGACCCACGAATGAGCGCCACCACTTCGTCAAGACGATCGATCGCCTTCAAAAACCCTTCCAGAATATGGGCTCGAGCCTCGGCCTGACCAAGCTCATACCGAGAACGGCGCCTGATCACTTCCATTCGGTGCTCGATCCACGCCCAGATCATCTGTTTGATGTTGACAAGACGGGGAAGCCCTTTATCCAGGGCGAGCATCTGACAACCAAAGGTGGTCTCAAGGTCGCAATACTTGTACAGCTGGTTGAGAACCACTTCCGCCATTTCGCCCTTCTTGAGCTCCACGACAATGCGTAGCCCCTCTCGGTCAGACTCATCGCGAAGGTCAGAGATTCCAGTAATGGACTTCTCCTGAATATGGTCCGCAATCTGTTCGACGAGCCGAGCCTTGTTCACATTGAAGGGAATTTCAGTAATGACGATACGCTGACGATCGTGGTGGTTGGGCATGTCTTCAATGGCGGCGACACCACGGAGCACCAATTTTCCCTTTCCTGTGTGGAACGCCTCTTTAATCCCTCTGTAGCCACAGATGATGCCTCCTGTCGGGAAGTCTGGCCCTGGCATGACCTGCATGATCTCATCGATCGTGGTTGTCGGCTTATCGAGCAGCAGAAGTGTTGCCTTTATGACTTCGCCAAGGTTGTGTGGAGGAATATTGGTCGCCATCCCGACTGCGATACCAGAGGATCCGTTGCAAATAAGGTTGGGGAATTTTGACGGCAAGACGACCGGTTCTTTTTTCGTCTCATCGTAGTTGGGGACAAAGTCCACCGTATCTTTGTCAAGGTCATCCATGAGCTGGACAGACGCATGGGTGAGACGGGCCTCAGTGTAGCGCATCTGGGCTGGTGGATCACCATCGATCGATCCGAAGTTTCCCTGCCCATTGACGAGCGAGTATCGCATCACCCAATCCTGCGCCATGCGAACGAGAGTCGGGTAGATAACCGCTTCGCCGTGCGGGTGGAAGTCACCAGAGGTGTCACCGCAGATCTTGGCGCACTTACGGTACTTGGCATGGGGGCCTAAGTTCAACTGCTTCATCGCGAAGAGGATGCGCCGTTGCGACGGTTTTAACCCATCTCTAATATCTGGCAATGCCCGCGCGACAATGACCGACATGGAGTACCGAAGGTAGCTGTCTTTAAGTTCCTCTTCAACACTCCGCGGGACGACGATTTCATTCAGTGTGTACGATGTTGTCATGCGATTCTCCTAGACATCCAAATTCCGAACAGACAGAGCATGCTGCTCAATGAAAGCGCGCCGAGGTGGAACCTCATCGCCCATAAGCATGGTAAACATGTGCTCTGTTGCTGCGACATCGGCTAACGATACTTTTATAAGGGTGCGCTTTGCTGGGTCCATAGTAGTTTCCCACAGCTGGTCTGGGTTCATCTCGCCCAACCCCTTATACCGCTGAATGTCAATATCTTTGCGCCCATTGACCCGCAGGAAGTCGATGAGCTCTTTCAGCGTGAACAGAGGCGTCTGTCTACCCGACTCCTCAATGAGGATTACAATTGGGATCTGGCTCGGGACAAGGTACTGCTCGAGTGTGCAGTGGACTTTGGCCAATTCTTTCGTCAGCGACTCCCAGATGATCTCATCATAAAACTCAAAAAACGAGAGCGCCTTAGGCCGAAATTCGCGCATCTGTTCGGTGATCTCTTCAGGAGGAATGGAGGCGAGCGTCTCATCGAACCGGCGCTTCTGCTCCTCTTCATGGCGTGTCTTGAGTGTCGCCAACTCCTCTTCAGAGAAGAGGTAGTGGGACTCATCTGCAATGGTGACGAGGAAACGGGGTAACGCCCCTCCCCCATTCCGCCTGGCAAGGTACTCTCGGAACGGAATCCCCTTTCGTTCGATGCGTCCAATGAAACTTTCGACTTCAAGAATAGCGTAGCACAGCTCTTTGACCTCATCGGCCGTAAGCTGACGCTCGTTTTGTTGGAGTTTAATGTCCGACATGCCCAGTTCGAGCAGGTAATCGTCCATTTCTCGTTCTGAGTTGATGTAGCAGGAGGTTTTCTTTCGCGTCACTTTGAAGAGTGGTGGCTGGGCGATGTAGATATGGCCTTCATCAAAGAGGGCCGGCATGTGTCGGTAGAAGAAGGTCAAGAGGAGCGTGCGAATGTGGGACCCGTCCACATCGGCGTCGGTCATGATGATGACTTTGTGGTATCTGAGCTTTTCGAGCTGGAAACTCTCCGTGCCGATGCCGCAGCCGAGGGCGGCCACCATCTTGCCGACCTCTTCGTTCTGTAACACCTTTTCTGGGCGCGCCTTCTCGACGTTCAGAATCTTGCCCTTAATCGGCAAGATAGCCTGGAATCGACGATCTCGTCCGGTTTTAGCAGAGCCTCCGGCAGAATCCCCCTCAACAATGTAAATCTCGCACAGCTCTGGATTGCGCTCTTGGCAGTCAACAAGCTTCCCTGGAAGGCGGCCGCTATCGAGCGCCGTCTTGCGCAAGGTCATCTCACGAGCCCTTTTGGCAGCCTCTCGAGCCTGCGCCGCAATAATAGCCTTCTCAGAAATCGACTTCGCAATCTGTGGGTGCTCATCCAAGTAGACGGTCAACCCTTCGCCGACAATCTGCTGAACCACTGAGGCCACATCGCTATTGCCCAACCGTTGCTTGGTCTGCCCCTCAAACTGCGGGTTGGCCACTTTCACTGAAACGACCGCGGTCAGCCCTTCCCGCATATCCTCGCCGCCAAGCGAGAGTTTGTCGTTTTTGAGGATGCCGTGCTCCTTGATGTAGGAGTTGAGGACGCGCGTGAGTGCTGTGGAAAACCCTGTCAGGTGGGTGCCACCCGACCTTGTGGCAATGTTATTGACGTAGGAGAAGATGGTCTCGGAAAACCCATCATTCCACTGCATCGCCACTTCCGCCTCAATCGGGCCATCATCGCCATCGCGAGTCCCTTTGAAGTAGATGGGTTCGGGGAAGAGGAGCCCTTTATTTTCATTCAAATAGGCGACAAAAGAGGAGAGGCCGCCAGAATAGAGGAAAACCGCATCATCCCTACCCACTTCGCGCTCGTCGCGGATGGTAATTTGGACGCCGGGATTCAAGAAAGCAAGCTCACGCAACCGTTTGGTCAGTGTGTCGTAATCGACATCCAGGACCCGCATCACCTGTTCATCGGGCCAGAACCAGACCTTCGTTCCTCGTTTGTGGGTCTGACCAACAATGCTGACAGGTCTGACGACGCCGCCTCGGGCAAACTCAATCTCATGGATGCTTCCATTCTTAAAGACATTCACGAGCATCTTTTTCGAAAGGGCATTGACGCAGGAGACACCCACACCATGAAGCCCTCCAGAGACCTTATACGTCTCTTTATCAAACTTGCCGCCAGCGTGGAGGATGGTCATGACCACTTCTAGTGCCGAGACCTCTCGTCCTTGACGTTTGGATTCTCCTTCATGACGGTCTACCGGTATACCACGACCATCATCATCAACGGAGATTGACCGGTCCTCGTGGAGGATAATGTCAATTTGGTGGCAATGGCCTCCCAGCGCCTCGTCGATACAGTTATCGACCACCTCGTAGACGAGCTGATGGAGGCCATTGATTCCTGTATCGCCAATATACATGCCTGGGCGTTCGCGTACCGCCTGCAGTCCTTGCAAGACGGTAATTGAGCTGGCGTCATAGCTTTTCTGTTCCGTCGTCGATGTCATGAAAACCTCGTTTAACCTATTCTGAAGAGTATATCTCTTATGTGTGCCTCGGGGACCTCTTTTCGCAACAAGCTTAGCAACCTTCTCTTTTCCTGAGGCTCATGCAACAGGCTCAAGAGGACTGAGTTGCGCACGGCGACATGGAGCACCCCCTCTTCAAACTTGACAGCTCTCGTGTATGGCGCGTGGGGCGGTTGAACGACCTTTGCCCAACACTCGAGTACCTCCCGTGGCTTTTGTTGAATTCGGACTTCCAATGCTGCTAAGTAGTGGCGCGCGAGGTGTTTTAAGTGGCAGGCGGTCTGCGTTGGCTTATCGGAACTCCTACGAGCCCCTTCGTTCATCCTCGCATCGTTTGGTCTGTTTTGGTTGCGCAATGGATCTCCTTATCTCCAATGCAGAATTGTACCAACTTTCCCCTGAAATTGCAGCAGTAAAATTGGGTGCAGATTTAATCTGGACTTTAGATTTAATAAGGGTCGTTGAC
>JAJZPP010000004.1 GCA_021811115.1 bacterium
GGGGAAGCAGAAGGTCCCACAAAGCTTAAACTCTCAGACACAACAGAAAGCGACGCCTCAGCGAAAGCTAAATTTGAGGCAGCCGTTGAAAAGGCCGACACATCCAAAGTCGAACGCAGGGTAGATATTGCGTCCGAACCGGCGGTCAATGAGACGAAGAAACAATCGCTCCTGGATCTAGCGACAAAAGCCACAAATGTACCTCAAAAGGTCGCTCCGACGCCAAAAATGCTCTCTGATCAGGCGACAAGCCTCAAGAATCAGATCGCACGGCCGCGCGCCGTTTTACTGGAAGCTGCCGACGCCCCTCTTGATGGACAATCGATCGCCACGCTCTCCAGCCACCTGGAACATATCAACCGGTCACTCCGCGATGTAACCAAGCTCACAACTGGCGTAGAGGTTGAAACCGCTCCTTCGATCACGGCTGAAAAATCACCTGCAATCCGTTTCTTAAGCTACTTGACCGAAAGCGACAAACAGCTCTCCAATCTTGTCACTGAAATCGATGCTATGCAAAACAGTAAGACGCAGCTGACCCCAGCGAAACTATTGGCTGTCCAAATAAAGCTCGGATTTGTGCAACAAGAGCTCGAATTTTTTACAACGGTGCTCAACAAAGCGCTTGAATCTACCAAAACGATCATGAACGTACAAATCTAAAAGATAGGTGTATGGTAGAAAAAGAGGTAGATGAATCTTCAATAGAGTCGAAACTTGAGGAAGTGATCCACAAGCTCGATGAGATTGAAATTACGACGGTAAGCGGTCGTATTACTGAGACAGTAGGCATGATTATTCGGGCGATAGTCCCGAATGTAAAAACAGGAGAAATTTGTCTTGTAAAACGCGAGGGAATGGAACCCCTCATGTGCGAAGTGGTGGGGTTCACCAGTGAAGAGGTGATCCTTTCTCCTTTAGGAGAGATGGTTGGCATTGGCCCCTCTTCAGAGGTGATCCCCACTCACCGACCACTGAGTGTAAATGTCGGTCCGAATCTACTCGGTCGAATTCTGGACGCCTTGGGAAGGCCTCTTGATGTGGCTCAAAAGGGTCCTCTAGACACTACGGAAGTAGTCCCCGTCATTCGAGCTCCCCCTGATCCGACCAAGCGCAAAATTATTAAAGAGCCGCTTTCAGTCGGAATCCGAGTCTTTGACGGGGCGCTCTGTGTTGGGATTGGCCAACGTGTCGGGATCTTTGCGGCTGCAGGCGGAGGAAAATCCACACTTCTCGGCATGATAGCCAGAAACGCAGTTGCCGACGTCAACGTGATCAGTTTGATTGGTGAGCGGGGTCGTGAGTTACGGGAGTTCATCGAGAAGGATTTGGGTCCTGAGGGGCTCAAGCGGTCGGTTCTGATCATCTCAACATCCGATCAGGCCTCACAGCTTCGTCTGAACGCCGCCTATGTAGGAACCGCTATCGCCGAATACTTCCGAGACCAGGGTAAGTCAGTCATCTTCATGATGGACTCTGTGACCCGCTTTGCGCGGGCCATTCGGGAGGTTGGACTGGCCGCAGGAGAACCGCCGGCTCGTGGTGGGTATACTCCCTCGGTCTTCTCAACACTCCCCCGATTGCTTGAGCGGTCCGGAAACTCTGACATCGGATCGATAACCGCATTCTACACCATCCTCGTTGCTGGGGATGATATGAATGAGCCGGTGGCTGACGAGGTGCGCTCCATTCTCGACGGTCACATTATCCTCTCAGCCGACCTGGCACGGCAGTACCATTATCCGGCCGTGGATGTGCTCTCTTCCGCAAGCCGGGTTCTGACATCGATTACGACAAAAGAGCACCAGCAATTGATTGGGAAGGTTCGGGAGGTGCTAGCAACCTACAAGAAGAACGAGCTGCTCATCAAGATCGGCGAGTACAAACGGGGAACCGATAAGAATGTGGATTTTTCGATCGATTATGTCGACAAGGTCAACCGGTTCCTCAGGCAAGGGATTGACGAGAAGTGCAACTGGCAAGAGACGCAGCAACAGCTCAAAGCACTCTTTAAGTAGGGTTGAGGGCGTATGACAGTTGAGAACATGCCCCCTTACCCGCTTGCAGAGGTGCTGGAGATCAAGAAACGGCGGGTCGAAGTGGCAACACAGGTGGTACGTGAGAAGATCCAACTGCTGCAGGCGGAGCAGAAGAAACTGGAAGAGCGGGAGGAGGAGAGGAACAAAGTCAAAGATCACCACAAAGCCAAGGTGGATCAGCTGCGGCATGAGCTGGATGAAGGCACGTATAGTGACCGGATTGAGCGGAGCAAAGTGTATATCAAAGTGGTGCAAGAGCGGCTCATTGTCGAGGAAAAAAAGGTAAAGGAGCAGAAACAGCAGGTGGATTTAGCGCAGAAAAACCTGGATATTGCCAAGAATGCGCTCAAAGATAGACGAAAGGAAGAGGAAAAGATCGAGACCCACAAAACGGAGTGGATCAAAGAGACGATTAAGGAGCTCCAGGTGGTTGAAACACGGCTGGAGGATGAGATTGGGTCGACGATGTTCCTCTCCAAGATGATTAAGGCGAAAGATGAGGCTCGCCGGGCAGATTAATATGAATGAGGGAGTTTAACCGTATGGCTAACATAATAGATCCGAATGATGCTCTCCGTATCCAACGAAACGAAGATGATGAGAAAAAGAAATCCTCTTCCACGAGGACAGATGCGCCAGCTGTCTCCCCTTCAAAGCAGGGGCAATTTTTGGCAGCTCTTGAGCGCAAAGATAGTCAACCGAAAAAGGGAGGAGGAGAGGGTAAAAAAGAGGTTCCTGCAGGCCTCTTCCAGGCCATTCAGCCCAAAGAGGACATTGGATCAGAAGAGGAGGGGTTTGCTGGCCAAACGTCTGAACAGCCTCCAGAACCGACCCCACAACGGCCAATTGAGCTTCCCAAAACACCGGCGGCTACCTCTTCCCTGTTTGAAGAGGCGGCCCGACATGTAGCGCCAACACAGACTCGCTTGACAGGGAAAGCTGAAGCGCCAAAACCGAAGACCGAAAAAGAGAAAACAACCGTGAAGAAAGAGGAGGCGGCGCCAAAAGGGCAACAACCTGTTCAGCCACCCATTGTAGGCGTTGCCGATCTGAGGAGAGCCACCACCAGCATCGAAGAGCCCAAAGATACCAGAACCCACCTCCAAGCGCTCGTGAAAGAGTGCGTCTCTGCCATTGAAACGCTTGTTTCCAAAGGGGAGACGACCAGTGTTGTCACGCTCAAGAACTTGCCTCTCTTCGAAGGGTCCACTCTTACTGTCACAGAGTATGCCACAGCGCGAAAAGAGTTTAACATTTCCTTCACCAACCTCTCACCAGATGCCAGGAGGCTTATTGAGGTAGCAGCCAACCAAGACCAGCTTCGTCAATCGCTTGTCGAGAAGGGGTATGCGCTGCACATGATCACGATTGAGGCGCCGCCCAAACCTATCGTTGCGGCCAGTGTCGAGACGCAAGCCGAAACTGGCGGGCGGAGAGGTGAAGGCCAAAAAAAGAGCGGGAGCCAAGGCGGCACCGACGTACTGTAGAGGCTTTTGCAAAAGCCTCTCAAATTACCGAATATTCTTCGTAATGCTGACAGCAGCGCCATGCATCGCAGCCGCTACCGCCGAGCAGAACTCCGATGTTTGCGTCAGCTTATTCATCTCAAATTGCGTATCAAACATATCCGCAATACTCATCTCACCTTTTTTAGCTCGCATATCATCGATCTTTTTGCTGACAGCTTGGGTCAACGATTCGATGTCATCTACGAGAAAATCGAAGTTGATTCCCTTTCGTGGCTCGAGCAAATTGTTCTTTTTGTCAATGCCAACCCATGGGTTTCGTGGACCAGGATTTGCCATAAGTGTTCCTCACACGTTTTATTACTGCACAAACAATGAAGGCCTATGGTACTCTCTTTTTACCTTGGGTGTCAAATGGGACGCTTGACATCCCTCATCACCGTTTGTTATTAACAAAAGAATTGCTACAACGCTTCAGTCGTACGGGTTAAGGTGGAACCACAAAATATCATCAACCGCTTGCGCCACTTCTCGAGAGAATTGTACGCACTCGACCAAAAACCCCTGCTGGCGCACACCTTCTCTTTCCCATGGGAGGCGTACGCGGCGGCTCTCACAAAACTGTTTGGTTGCCCCATCACGCTCACTCCCCAGGAGGTAGCGTGGAAAGAAAAGACAGCCCTCGCTGCAGGCGTCTGCACACCGTACTCCACCATGGCCATCGATCTGCCTGGGATGACTGGATCGATTCACCTCCTGGTCAGCCGTGCCGATTTCCTAACGCTTCTCTCTCAATCGCTCAAGATAGACATAGAAAAGATCCAACAGCAAGATCCGGCATTCATTGATCAGTTTATCCTCTTTGCCACAACTCACCTCCTCTCCTCAGCCCAGACGCTCCCCCCCCTCCAATCGCTCTCCCCCCACCTCGTGTCATTAGCACCCCCTATCAGCATCGAGGAAGCGGGCGCCCTCTGCCAGGATATTGTTGTGACCATCGGCGAAACCAGAGGCCTGGCACGAGCCATCATCCCGGCTCCCTTCCTTGAGAGCTGGAAAGAGGCGCGAGCGGCTGAGGCGCCCCCCTGGGCGGAACTGAGCACAACGTTGTCCTTAGAAGCGGGCCGCAGCTTTTTGGCACCCGAAGAGATCGCTTCGCTCCACGTAGGTGATTTTTTAGCCATCCAACACCCCTTCTACATTCCCAATTCCCCAAAATCGCGCATGTACCTTACGTTACAAGGAAAGCCGCTCTTTCGGGCGAAGATAAAAGATGAGACGGTGCAAATCCTCGAAATGCCCTTAGAGCACGAAGCGTTCACCCCTATTGGAGGCCTCGCCATGCCAGCACAATCAGACCCTCTTCCCCCAGCAGAAGAGCCTCTTCCCCTCCCAGAAACCGAAGAGAAAAACCCATTTGAAGGAGAAGAGGAAGAAGAACCGCCCGCTCCCCCCTTGACCAAAGAGGAGGTGCAAGCGACCACGATCTCTTCGCGACTGGCCAAAGAGCCGCTCCAACTGGAAACCCTCCCCCTTTCCATCTCCTTTCAGCTCGCAGAAATCTCAATGACGATCGCTCAGATCTCCGCCTTACAGCCTGGCAACCTACTCGACCTTCAGATCCGGCCAGAGAATGGGGTCTGCCTCATTGTCAATAACCAAGTCTTTGCCACAGGAGATCTTGTCATGATCGGGGATACGGTAGGCGTCCAGATCAAAGAAATCGGTCTGAAATAATCCATGGACGAAAAGCGGCAAAATCCAATCCCGAAGACCATTGGACGATTCCATATTGATGGACTGTATGCCCAGGGAGGGATGAGCACGCTCTTCCTCGCAACCGACCCTACCACCCACGATCAGATCATTGTGAAGGTCTTGCTTCCCAAATTTCTCGACGACCCCAATCTCGTGCAGCGGTTCCTAACAGAGGGTCGCATCATCGCCATGACCGACCACCCCAACATCGTAAAACTGTACGAGTATGGAGAGTGGGAGGGAGGCGTCTTCATTGCGATGGAGCTTATTAAAGGAGTTTCTTTACGAAAAATCCTGCAACATAATCCTCTGCCCCTCAAAAAGGCGCTTGAAGTGCTTCTGCAGGTCTGCTATGCGATCGGCCACCTGCATACCCATGGGGTCATCCACGGCGATCTGAAGCCAGAAAACATTCTCGTCACCGATCAGAACCAAGTCAAAATCATCGATTTTGGTATCGCCAAAGTACTCGCAGAACCGAGCAGCAAGCATGAGCGGTTTGCAGGCACCCCCATCTACATGAGCCCTGAGGCCCGTGAAAATCCCCGCAACGCCTCCGTCCAGTCTGACATCTACTCGATTGCCATCGTCGCCTACGAGCTTGTCATGGGGAAGATCACCCACGGGAAAGTCATCCTCACGCTAGCCCCTCGAGGGTTGCAGTCGATTCTCCAAAAGGCACTCCAACCCAATCCGCAAGATAGGTATACGGATATTTTCGAGCTCATCCACGACATTGCCGAATACATCCACTCAGGAGAGCTCCAGAAAGACAGGCAGGGGGCCGACTACTTCTTCGAGCTGTTCTCACAAGTGGAAATGGAGCAAAAGAATCTGCTCCAGTCACTCATTGTCGCAGCCCCGCCATACGTCGGCATCACTCTCTCCTACGGTGTGGGGCTCAATGCCCTCTACTTTCAGGTGGTCACATGGCATGAGATCACGCTCGTCTTCTTGGCAGAAGGGATTCACAAGGGCGTCCAGGGGGTAATCGACACATTCCGCCTCCACACGATCTTTGAGGCCATGAAGCCTGCCTGCGACGATCCGCTCATCCTCCTGACACGAGTCACCGAAGAGATGCAGCGTCAAAACCTCTCATTTCGACACGCTTCCTTGACACTCAACCATGCGACCCACAGGTACCTGTGGCACCATGAGGGATGGGGAGCCCTCTTCCTGACGTTCGATTCGACAACGCGGCTCATCACGCCACCGCCCCCTGCCGCGTCTGCCAACTACCTGGAAGGCTCCTTTGACCCTTCCTACCAGTGCACATTGCTTGGCTGTACCTCCCCGACCCTCCTCCAGTTCCCCAGCCACCCTCTGGCCCCACTCGATGTTGTCGTCTCAGAAACTATCCAAGCCACCCACTCACTTCCCCCTGAAAAACAGACCAGCAACATTCTCCAGAAGCTGCGCCTCCGCGGAGATTGCATCGTCGACGATCATCCTGTCTGCATTATTGTGGTGGCGCCTCGCCTTCAAGAGGAGGCTTCTGACGTCTAGGAGGAGGAGCTTCTTCTTCGATCGTCTCCATCTCATCTTCAACCATCTCTTCTTCAGACGTCTCCATCGATCGTTTACGATGTGGTGTCGGTAAGGTTTTGAGACTGTCTTGCCAATCTGGCAGCTTCGAAGAGATGTCTGTGATAGATTTCCGGAGGGTGGCGAGTCCCTCTGCTGTATTAAAAGGCCCTCCTAGCTCCTCTCGAGCCGTTTTTATTTCTTCAGTGAACGCCACTTGAGCTTCAGAGCTTTCAATCGTTGATAACATGCTTGAAAGATACCTCCTCAACTGTTTTGCTTGATTGACCAGCTCTACTTCTGCTGTTTGGAGCCATTCCTTTGTAGATCGTATCTGTTCTCGAGCCTGTGGCAACTGGTCCCATGTCACCTGAGTCACATCCGGCAAGTCGATAGGTTTCCCTACCACAGCGGCGCGACTAATAAGCTCTGGCCATTCGCGCGCGAGTTGACCCACGTCCTCTGCCAAGAGCTGCTGAGCCGTGCGAATACCTTCATCGATCGATGGGAAAAATTCGAAAAGTTTATTTGCCCAACCAATCTCTGAACCAATAGCAGTCATGTCGGGAGGACTGATCATCGAGCTGAGCTGCCTTTGTGCGACCGACGTATCTAGAAGGCCCGACCGTTGAATCGAATCCAATGTTGATGCTTTTTCGCTGCTCTTTTGCAGGCACAGCTGAATAAAGGTCGCTCTGCGCTGTTCATACACACCTCGTAATCCGCTTCCTTTCTGCTTGATCTCTTCAAAAACAGCTCTGGCTCGCAGCAAAGATTCCTCATCGTGAGGATCACAATTGGCAAAAAGGGTTCGCAATTCAAAACATTCTCGAAGGAGTGGGTCCAATTGAGCCATTTCGAACCCTGCATGTGTATAGATCTCCTTCAGCTGATCTGTGGCTTTCTCATACTGTTCCAACGCGACAAGGTAATCCTGTTTGACCGCTTGAATCTGTTCCGCCTCGGCTCGATGTGACTCAGCCTCACTCGTTAGTGCGTCTGCTTGCCGCTGAGCCTCTTTCATGCTCTTTTCCAGCCCCAAAAACACCTCATCTGACGGTATGGACTGTTGTAATGCCGCCTGAAGGTTTTCAATTCTTGTTACGAGCTCCTGTGCTGTTTTCTGAACCCAGGCGCTTTTGTTGGCCCGCACCTTGGAATTCAACTCCCCCAGCTGTTCTCGAACTACTTCAATCGCTTTATTTCTCTCAGCTACAGTTGTAACCAGTCCTGCATAGATCTGTCTTCTCCGCGCAACCCACGGTCCCTCCTCTCTCAATTCAGATGGCACCTCAACGCCCGCATTCTTCGCCGCTAAAACCAATTGAGCGCACTGAGTATCAAGCTCGGATTGTTCCCGAGCCTTCTGACCTGTCACCCCAGCAACAAGGAGAGATACTTCCTGCTGGAGAGCCTCTCTCTCTGTTTTGATCGCTTGCAACGCGCTCTTTTCAGGATGCTGTTCCACGTCAGCAACCCTCGATCTTATCCTCTCTATCTCCTCTGAGATCCGCACGCTAGATTGACTATATTTTTCAGGAGTCTTTGGTCCACAAAAAGCTAATAATCCCAACGCTTCTGTCACTGATTTTCGTAGATCCTCAAGCGATTCTCTGAGATTTTCTGCCTCTGCCACAATCGCTTTATCCTGTTTTATTTGCTGCGAAGCGACATATTCAGCAATCGATTCATCAGAATACTGCTTCTGTATATCGTCCAGCCTCTTTTTCCAGGCTCCATCCTGTATTTGTTGCCCCCGTTCTACTTCTATCTCCAGATTAAGGAATTGAGCGTCGCCGGTTTTCTGCACACTTTCTACCCCAAAATGGCCCTGAAAAGGCAAAACCTTTTGCTGGAATGTTGTTTTAGCCTCATAAATCTTGAGAATAGCTGCATGAATCAGCTTATTGCGCTCGTCGACACGTTTTTGAAGTGAGTCAACCTCACGCTGTTCGCTTTTGATATCACTTGGCCATGCCACGAGAGTAGGCATAGACAACCCAATCTTCAAGCCTTCTTCATGAAGTTTTTTATACTGCCAAGAAAAGCTCTCGCGCCCCAGCTGAAGCCGCTCTGTCAACTTCTGTTCGAGCGCCTTATACTGGGTTTTGAGTTCCTCTTCCTCTTTATTCAGTTGCTGTGCGCGTTCCAGTTCTAAAGTTTGATACCGCTCCTCAATTCGAATTTTTCCTCGCTCAGCCCAGATCCTCTCGAGCGATGTAAATATTTTATTGAACTCATCGGGAACATTTGGTTCACCCAAAAGGTTCACCACCCTTTCGATATTCGCTCGTTGATACCATTTTTCTTTTGCTTGCGTGAGTCTTTGAAGCCTATTCTTTCCACCTTGAACCCTATCAGCAACGGATTTTTGAAAATCACTCAGTTTACCCGAAATTGATTGCAGTACGCCGACCTGTTCCAGAGAAATCGGACCCTCAAGCTTTTGCAATAGCCCTACGAGCTCTTTTCGTCGTGAATCAATCTCTTGCTCGTAGGCATCCCAAAATTCTCGTCGAGTTTCTCCTAGATCAGCAGCTGTAACTGCGCTCTCAATATCCTGGGCGAATTTTTTTACTTCTTGCTTCTTCTTCTCTTCATAGTGCTGAACCAGCTCTTCATTCTTTTTAATCGCCTCTACTTGTTCCTGAAACGACCCTTCAATACCCAGCAACTCCTCTAGGTCAATTTTCAAAAACCCGAAGAACTGTTGTAGGGCTTGGTATTGACTGAGGCATTTTTCCTTTCGCCTCTGAAGTGCTTCTTCTGCACGTGCTGTGATGTCCTGTTGTACTTGCTCAAACCCCTCCTTCAGTTTCATGAGTTGTTGATTCAAGCGTTTTACGGTCTCCAACTGACTTGTAGGATACTTCTCATCCACACGAAGGTGAGAACGCCTTCTTTGAATAACCTCCAGTTCCTTTTCTATGTC
Organism: bacterium; assembly: GCA_021811115.1. Taxonomy (GTDB): domain Bacteria; phylum Chlamydiota; class Chlamydiia; order Chlamydiales; family FEN-1388; genus JAJZPP01. The sequence continues at coordinate 9,723 of JAJZPP010000004.1, forward strand.
CGACAACTTCCCTTTCGTCTCTCGATCATTAAGAAAAGCTATCATTTCTGAAATTGAATCTTTTTTAAACCAGGTTTGGTCCACCTCTTCGAGCTTTTTTTTGCCTTCCTCAACCTTTTTCTCGACATCGTCCGCAAAGCCAACTACCAACACTTCAAGTTCTTGAAGGCTCTCGGCCTGCTTTTTCGATACTGATCCCCTCATCAATCTGAGGAGCTCTTCTATATGTTGAACTCTCCCGGAAAGACCGAGTTCGCTCTCCAATATGCTGCTCACACGTTCTTTCGCAGCTGAAAATCTCTTACTCAATTCAACAAGCTTTTTGGACACCTTTTCGGCATGGCTTTGTTCTGCCTGGGTAACTTGAGTCTCGAAGTCTTTTAATCGCTCCAATCCTGCCTTGTCGGGAGTGATCCCCTCTACAGGAACATCAACCTTGAGCGTTTCAGCAGTCTCCTTCAATGCCGTAAGCCTACTTTCAATATTTTCCTTTATAACTTGAGTCCACTTCGTCTTTTTTTGTACAAAATCCTCTGCCCATCCGTCGTAAGGAACCGTCGGAGCCGTATCGAACTTAATGCCCTCTTTTTGTGGCAACTCTTTTATCGAATCGTACAACTTGTCTACCTCTTCTGCCTCAGCGCTTTGCCGTGCAGCAAGCTCACGAAGCTGTTTTATGTCCTTTCGATTCTTTTCTTCATTTTCTTTGATCATCTTTCCTTGATCAGACAAAGAACCCTTCGGTTCCGAATAGACAGCCATTGCATAACCAGATTGAATTTGTTGCAACGCAGCCTGAATAGCTTTATGTTCTCCTCGTGCGGCCTCATCTCTTTCTTTCAATCGGCCAACAACATCCTCCCTCAATCGTTGAACATCCTGTTTATACGCATCCGCACTAGCACCTGTGATTTCTTTCGGAGCTTCAGAGTCTCGATCCTCGCCAAGATCTTTCAAAATCGCGAGTAATTCAACCGCTTCCATTTGAAGGATCGAAACACGTCCCCCTGGAAGTCTCTCCGAAATTGCCTTGCTTATTTTCTGAGCTTGTTCTGGTAAGGAAAAGGTTAGAACCTTAATTTTCTTGTCAACTTGCCCTTTTTGTTGAAGTTTCTGCTGTTCTAAGGAGAATTCCCTTCCAAAGAACTCGATAAAGGTCTTAATTTTATTGAGTTTGTCTTGGTCTTTTTCGTTCTCAACTTCTATCTGCGATTTCACAATAATTTCGTTTAATGCCTTATCACATCGCTCCAACTGAACTCGATTCAGTCGTCCAAAGATTCCCAAAATACGAAGAACCTTCCATCCAAGATGCTCCTTTTGTACGGCGACTTTGAGTTTTTGTTTCCCAACAGAAACACCCTTTTTGCTCTCTACTGCTGTGAGAAAAGTGCGGAGAGGTTCCGTTTTTTTCTCTTTGCGCTGTTGGATTTTCTTTTCGTGACCGCTGACAAACTCATGATACCTCTCACTCAATGCAACAAGCTGCCTGTAGTAGTCGGACGGCGCCGACTCCCCACCCGTCCCCACTGTAGACATACATCCACTCCCATTGTGTTAGCTTCACACAGATCTATCAAAGTAAATATATTTATATCAATCTTCAGAAAACAGAACTCGCGAAAAAGCTCGAAAAAATGGAAAATAAATACCCCTCTCTGGGATAAGAGTACTTCTATATCGTCGACGACGGTAAGCAAATTCTGAGTTTGAAGTGAGTGCACCGCTCTATGAAAAAAGATACTATCTTGCGTTGTGGCCTTATCGCCCTGTGTGTTCTCTTCCATTTTGCTAGAGGACGGGTGTGCGCTGATGAACCGAAGATGCTTATCCCTCCGACGGAAGAAGCCAAACCAGCAGAACCCCAAACACCCCCACGCAGTTCCTATGATTCCCTAACAGAGCCGCGCGGCACCTTGAAAGCGATGAAGGCTAAGAGAGACAAAGCGATTCGAGACTAACTCCCTCGAGAGTAGAAAGA